>JAHJDO010000115.1 GCA_018812485.1 bacterium
ACTGTTTGTTGTACCATTGTTTCACCTCGTTGGTTAAGTGGTTGTTTTAGTTTTGTGAGTCCTATTATCGCTTGCCAACGAGGCTTTTTCAATATCTTTCCACACCAATTTATTTCCAATAGCGATTCTAGGGTTATACACTCAATACTTTACTTAAAATAAACTTTTATATATTATACACAATTAAATCGAGTTACAAAATTTATTTGACTAGGGTGAAAATAAACTAGGAAAGGAGATCGGAAATGAGAGTCATAATTGTAAAAAATGATGAAGAAATGGGAAAGAAGGCAACTGATTTGATCGCAGGGGAAATGAAGAAAAAAACCAGTTTTGTACTGGGTCTTGCAACAGGCAGTACACCTTTGCCACTCTACAAAGACTTCGTAGAAAGAAGCAAAGCCGGAGAAATGGATTTTTCTACTGTGATAACATTTAATCTGGACGAATATGTAGGACTTGACCCAGCTCATAATCAAAGTTATAGATACTTCATGAATGAGAATCTGTTTGACCATGTCAATATATTAAAGAAAAATACTCATGTCCCCAACGGGATGGCAGAGGATATTGATGCATCCTGCCATGAATACGAAAAAATGATAGATGAAATAGGAGGTATTGATTATCAGGTTCTTGGAATTGGCGGCAATGGACATATTGGATTCAATGAGCCTGGTTCTTCTCTTGGGTCTTTGACAAGAATAAAGACACTAACTGCAGAGACAATATCAGATAACGCGCGATTCTTTGAAAAAAAGGAAGACGTCCCGACACAGGCAATAACAATGGGGATTGGAACCATAATGAAATCAAGGAAAATTGTCTTGCTTGCAGCCGGCGCAAATAAAGCTGATGCGATCAGAGCAGCTCTTGAGGGCCCCATTACATCAATGTGTCCATCAAGTGCGCTTCAGCTGCATAGGTTTGTAACTTATGTCATAACTGAAGACTGCGCAACAAAGCTAACATTAAATTATGAGACAGTGTAAAATTTATATGTCAGACATAATCAGCCGATTTATTGAACGCACAAAGAAGACTCCAAAGAAAATTGTATTTCCGGAAGGAGAAGATATACGGATTATAGAAGCCGCATCAATTATAAAATCTGAAGAAATATGTATTCCTGTGCTTCTGGGAGATAAAAGCGCAATAGATAAAGCGGCATCTGAGGCAGGTTTTGATATAAGCGGGGTTCAGATTGTAAATCCGCAGGAATCTTCATATCTTGACGAATTCGCAGAGAAATACAGTTCATTGCGTAAAAACATCAGTCTTAGTATGGCCAAAAGAATAGTGAGACGAAGTCTCTATTTTGGCGCAATGATGGTTTCTCAAGGCATTGCCGATGGCATGGTCGGCGGAATAGCAAGTACAACAGCCTCTCTAATTCAGGCAGGCGCAATGTGTATAGGATTTGAACAAGGCATTTCAACTCCATCAAGCTTCTTTATAATGGTACTTCCTGAATTTTTAGGAGAAAAAAATAAAGTATTAATTTATGCTGATGCAGCTGTTACAATTTCTCCATCAGCTCCCCAACTCGCTGAAATAGCAATAGCTACAGCCATGAATGCTAAAAAACTTCTTGGAATTGAACCAAAAGTTGCAATGCTGTCTTTTTCAACTAAAGGCAGTGCTTCACACTCAGATGTTGATAAAGTAGTGGAAGCTACAAAAATTGCAAGGCAAAAGAAACCTGATTTGAATATTGACGGAGAACTTCAGGCAGACACAGCGCTTGTGCCAAAAGTTGCAGAAAAAAAGGTAAAAGAAAGTAACGTTGCCGGCAAAGCAAATGTATTAATATTTCCAGATCTGGACGCAGCAAATATAGCATACAAACTAACTCAGTACATTGGCGGCGCAAAAGCGTATGGCCCGATACTTCAGGGCTTTAGAAAACCAATAAATGATCTATCACGAGGGGCAAGCGTTCAGGACGTTGTTGGAGTTACTGCTATAACAGCAGTGAGAAGTTAAAAAAAAGGAGAAACAGATGAAGGTACTAGTCGTCAATTGTGGAAGTTCTTCAATAAAGTACAGTCTTTTTGATATGAGTAACGAACAGGAACTTGCTAAAGGACTTGTTGAAAAAATCGGAGAGGAAGTATCTGTTTTTACTCAAAAATCAGAAAAAAACAATATTAAGCTCAGTCAACAAATTAAAGACCATAAAGAAGCCTTTGCTCTGTTCACAAAACATTTGCTCAGTCCCAAAACAGATGTTTTAGCGAATATTGATGAGATTAAGGCAGTTGGACACAGAGTTGTTCATGGAGGAGAAAAATTCTATGAGTCTGCTTTACTAGACGAAAAAGCCATTAAAATAATAGAAAGATATTCTTCATTAGCTCCTCTTCATAATCCGCCTAATCTTGTAGGCATAAGAGAAGCAATGAATTATTTCCCGAATAGCAAACATATAGCTGTGTTTGATACTTCATTCCATCACACAATACCTCAGGTTGCCTATATGTACGCACTTCCATATTACTGGTATGAAAAATATGGTATAAGAAGATATGGATTTCACGGCACCTCTCATAGATATGTAACTATCAGAGCTTCAGAATTGCTCAATAAACCGCTTAACAAAGTAAACTTGATAACCTGCCACTTGGGAAATGGATGTAGTATGGCAGCAATAAAAAATGGCCAATCAGTTGATACAAGTATGGGACTTACACCTCTTGAAGGACTTATTATGGGTACGCGCTGTGGAGACATAGACACAGCTATACTTTTCTTCCTTGCAGAAAAAGAAAATGTAGGTCTTAAAGAGATTGACAAATTACTCAATAAAAAGAGCGGGCTTCTGGGAGTGTCAGAGCTTAGCAATGATGTGCGAACACTGCTTGAAAATGCAGATAAAGGCAACAAAAAGGCACGCCTTGCACTTGACATGTTTGCATACAGGATAAAAAAATATATTGGCGCATATATAGCTGTTCTTAACGAAGTAGATGCCATAGTGCTTACAGGAGGCATCGGTGATAAGGCAAAACCTGTTAGAAAAAATATATGTCAGAATCTTGAATACCTTGGAATTGAACTTGATGAGTCCAAAAATAACAACTGTTTTGAACAAGAAGCAGTTATTAGTAAAGACTCTTCCAGAATCAAACTTCTTGTTGTACCTACTAATGAAGAACTTATGATTGCAAGAGATAGTATAAAAATAGCAAGTTAGGGGCAATGCCCCTTAATAATAACAAGGAGATGTCTAATATGAAACTTTGTATATTTGAAGACGACACATTTGAGAATTTTTATCCGATAACATTAACAAGACCAATCTTTGAATTGAGATGCGGGCACACTCTTTTGTATGAGAAAATACTGAGAGCTTTTCCTGACATAGAAACATGTTTTTTTCTCAGGGATTGGATCGCACCGACATTCAGAAAAAGAGTTGAAGGGAAGTCCGTAAATGACCTATCTGCTTTAAACGATGATATATTAATGTTTAATGGCCGTACTCTTTTTATGAATATAGATATCCAGGCTGAGGGAGATGAAGAAATAGGCATTATGGATAATACACTCGTTTATGCAAGAGTGAAGAAACGGACTTTAGATAAATGCAGAGCAGATTCATTTGAAGCTGTTTTGAAGAATATAAAACAAGTTCTGCCAAGAAAAGAAATGTCTGTTACTTTGCTTAACTATTTATGGGAAGTGATTCATAATAATGGCAAAGCTATTGAAGATGATTTTAATAAGCTTCCTCAAAAGGGTATATTCGGAAACATGGCAGAAGGAGCGATTATTTATGGAGATAGCAGTAAGGTGCATATTGGTAAAGGCACAGAGATTCAGCCTCATACTATAATAGAAACTGCAGGAGGCCCTGTAATAATAGATGAGGATGTGACAGTAACTCCTTTTACAAGAATTGAAGGACCGTGTTCAATAGGAAAGGGCTCAACACTGTTTGGAACAAAGCTAAGGGAAGGCTCTTCAATAGGGCCTGTTTCTAGAGTTGGCGGAGAGATTGAAGAGAGTATAATTCATGGCTACAGCAACAAATATCATGACGGATTTCTTGGCCATGCATATATTGGAGAATGGGTTAATCTTGGTGCATTAACAACAAATAGCGACTTGAAAAACGATTATGGCTCAGTGCAGGTTTACATAAAAGGACAACTTTTTGATACAAATGATACTAAGGTTGGATGTTTTATTGGAGATTATACTAAAACAAGTATAGGAACATTGTTAAATACGGGAACATCTATCGGAGTACTATGTATACTTGTTGCAAGCGGCGGAGTGCTGCCAAAGTATATTCCCTCTCTTGCATGGTATTATAAAGGAAAGATTGCCAAAGGATATGGTCTGGAAACGATGCTTGAAACTGTAAAAACATCAATGAACAGGCGCAAGAAAGAATTGACAGAAGAGGATATCGAGCTTTTAAGATATATTAAGAAAGCTACACGGGATGAAAGAGATACAATAGTTAGAAAAGCAAGAACAGAAAATAATTAGACAGTAAAGTGGTAACCAGAAAAAGGAGATAGATAATGGCAAGTACAGAAGAAAGAGTAAAACAGGTTATTGCAAAACAATTGAATGTTGATATCAGTGATGTAAAAGATGAAGCGCGCTTTATTGAGGATCTAGGCGCAGAATCCATGCAATCGCTTGAGTTAATTGCAGCGTTTGAAGAGGAATTTGATATGTCCCTGGATGAGGATGAAGCAGGAAAGGTTAAGACTGTTGGACAAGCTGTGAAGTTTTTTGAGGATCTGTTATAAGGAAAAAAAGGAAAATTTGACATAAACAGTTCACTATGTTAACCTGCCATTAAAGGATGAACCTTTAAACTAGTTCTGAGAAGCTAGTAAGGGAAAGAAATATGATGAAAGAAGAGGCCTTCCTAAGTTTTTTAGGGAGGTTTTTTATTTATGTAAATGAGCTTTTGTGATTGGAGGAATGAATATGGGTTTGAAAGAGAAAGGTCCTGTTATGGACAAAGAAGGTGTAGAGAGGACAATCAGCCGTATAGCTCATGAAATAGTTGAGAAAAATAAGGGAACAGATAATCTGGTAATTATTGGCATAAGAACCAGAGGGGTCTTTCTTGCAGAGAGAATAGTAAAGAAAATAAAACAAATAGAAAAGGCTGTTCTTCCTATTGGCGTACTTGATATAACTCTTTATCGGGATGATTTAAGCACTATTGCTTCCCAGCCAGTGGTTCATAAGACAGAGATACCTTTTGATATAACGAATAAAGTGGTTGTTTTAGTGGATGATGTTCTTTATACGGGTAGAACTATACGAGCAGCATTAGATGAACTGATTGATTTTGGCAGACCAAAGGCAATCCAGCTAGCAGTTTTAGTAGATAGAGGACATAGAGAACTACCTATCCGAGCTGATTATGCGGGGAAGAATGTTCCTACTTCTCAGAAAGAAATCGTTGAGGTTAGATTAGAAGAATACGATAAAAAGACAGAGGTTATAATTATTGGGAAATAGGCAAAGGGAAAGGAATAGAAATGGAATGGAATAGAAAAGATCTTCTTGGACTGGAGGACTTAACAAAGGAAGAGATTAAGCTGATTTTAGACACAACAGAATCATTCAAAGAAATATCAACGAGAGAGATAAAGAAAGTACCGGCATTAAGGGGAAAGACTATTGCAAACTTGTTCTTTGAACCTAGTACAAGAACAAGGATTTCTTTTGAGCTCGCAGAGAAGCGTCTAAGTGCAGATGTGGTAAACTTTTCTGCTTCAACAAGTAGTCTCTCAAAAGGAGAGACATTCATTGACACAGCAAAAAATATTGAAGCTATGAAAATAGATTGTGTTGTGATACGTCACAGCTCTTCTGGTGCATCCTATATGCTATCAAAAAAGCTAAATGCCAGTGTTATAAATGCTGGAGATGGAACTCATGAGCATCCAACGCAGGCACTTCTAGACATGTTTACAATAAGAGAGAAAAAAGGCGGATTAGAGGGACTTAAGGTGGCGATTGTTGGAGATATCAGACACAGCCGCGTTGCAAGAAGCAACATCTGGGGCATGAGGAAAATGGGGATAGATGTGAGAATATGCGGACCGAAGACATTATTGCCTGTTGATATTGAAAAAACGGGCGCAAAGGTTTTCTATCATATAGAACATGCCATAAAGCATGTAGATGTTATTATGGCACTAAGGATTCAGAAAGAAAGACAAGGACAAAGTTATTTCCCGTCAATAAGAGAATATTCAAAGTTCTATGGGCTCACAAGCGAGAGGCTTAAGTATGCAAAAGGGGATGTTTTAATAATGCATCCAGGCCCTATAAACAGAGGTGTTGAAATTATGCCTGAAGTAGCTGATGGACCGTATTCAGTTATTCTCGAACAGGTAACTAATGGACTTGCAGTTCGTATGGCTGTTCTCTATCTTGTTATGGGCAGTAAAACTAAGGAGGTGAGCGCGTGAAACTACTCATTAAAAACGGAACTGTTGTTGATCCATCTCAACATATAAATGAAAAGACGGACATATTGATAGAAAATAATAAAATATGCAAGTTAGGTAAGAATATCAGGGAGAACGATTGTGAGATATTCAATGCCGAAAACATGATAGTTTCTCCCGGATTTATTGATATGCATGCTCATTTGAGAGAACCTGGTATGGAGGATGCCGAAACAATAGCTGCAGGAACCGCATCTGCCGCAAAGGGCGGGTTTACGTCAGTTTGCTGTATGCCAAATACAGAACCTGCGATAGATAATCAATCTGTTGTAAAGTTTGTTTTAGAAAAAGCTAAAAAAGAGGGTAAGGTCAATGTGTTCCCTATTGGCGCGATCACAAAGGCGCGAAAGGGAGCCGAACTTGCAGAGATTGGAGATATGAAAGATGCGGGAATAGTTGCTGTTTCAGATGATGGTAATTGGGTAGAAAATTCTGCTCTCATGAGAAGAGCACTTGAATATAGTGAGATATTTAATATTCTGGTAATATCGCATTGTGAAGATAAGACACTCTCAGAGAAAGGAATGATAAACGAAAGTTATATTTCAACGGTCTTGGGACTGGAAGGCATTCCCAGGGAAGCAGAGGAAATCGCTGTTTTTAGAGATATAAGCTTAGCAAAGATGCTGAATACCAGAATACATATTGCGCATGTGTCAAGCGGGGGAACAGTAGAATTGATAAAAGAGGCTAAAAACCGTAATATAAAGGTCAGCTGTGAGGTAACACCTAACCATTTCACATTAACAGAACAAGCTATTAATGGTTATGATACAAATACAAAGGTTAATCCCCCATTGAGAAGTGAAGATGATATTCAAGCCATAAAAAACGGGCTTGCTGATGGAACAATAGATGTTATAGCAACAGACCATGCTCCTCACACAATAACAGAGAAGGAATATGAATATGATAATGCTCCGTTCGGGATTGTTGGTTTTGAGACAGCTATAGGGCTTGCCCTTACAGAACTTGTTCACAGCAAAGTTTTATCATTATCCCAGCTTATTGAAAAGCTCTCTTGTAATCCCGCAAAAATTCTTGGGTTTAAGACAAAGGGAACGTTGAAAATCGGCTCAGACGCAGACATAACAATAATAGATGAGAATAAGAAATGGACTGTAGATGTAAACAGGTTCCTCTCAAAGAGTAAAAACTCACCGTATCATAATAGAAAATTAAAGGGCAGGGTAATAGCTACTATTGTTGATGGAAAGATTGTATTTCATGACGCAATAATAGGGAGTAAATGATAGATTCTCATATTACTGAACAAAAAACTAAGCGCTATAAACGTGAAATATTCATATTCAGAAGATGGAATTTTATCTTCAACATTGCTGAACATTCCTTTGATGTATTTGGTAGAACATTTGTTTCAGTAGTAACGGTATTACCAGTTTTCTTAAGCTTTCTCACAGACTCAAAAACTATTATAGGATTGCTTCCTGCTACCTGGGTTTTTTTCTGGATGTTTCCACAGATATTATCAGCATATTTTACAGAACCAATTAAGCAGAAAAAGCGGATAATTGTTTTTCTTAAAATAATTTATGCTTTTCCATGGCTGATACTTGCTATTTATTTTCTTGTTTTTTTTAAAGCATCTTCCAAAGTAGCTCTTGTTGTTTTCTTTATTGCGTTTGCCATTCATTCTCTTTTTGGAGGATTGGCTACACCAACGTGGCTTGCTTTTGTTGGAAAACTGATTTCCAGAAACAAAAGAGGTGCCTTTTATGGTTTTTGGTACGTAATAGGGACAATGCTTGCTGTGTTAGGAGCTTTTGCAATAAAATATATCCTTGCAGCATATCCCTTTCCTGTTAATTTCGCCATATGTTTTTTACTGGCATTTTCATTTCTCTGCCTTGCAAATACTTTTCTTGCTATAACAGTGGAGCCTCATCCTCCAAAAGTTGCTGATAGAATATCTCCTAAGGAATATTTTTCCAATGCTAAATCAATCCTGGAAAATACATCTTTTTTAAGATTTGTTCTTTGTATGATGATGCTTGGTTTTGGGCCAGCAATGGTCAACGCGTTCTATATTATCTATGCAAGAGAAAACTTTAATATTCCTATTGGAGATGTTGGAACATTCACAGCAATTCTTCTTATATCACAGATTATAGCAGCTACTGTTGGTGGAAAGTTGACAGATAAATTAGGAGCACAACCTGTATTTTTAATTTCTTTGTTGTCTGCAGGACTTTGTAGTATATGGGCTTTAATTACTACCAGCGTCACAGGACTATATGTAATATTTAGTCTTATGGGGCTGTATTTGGGATTCTCGGTAGTTTCTTATCATAATCTCATTCTTGAGATGGCACCCTCTAATAAAAGAGCAACATATATCGGATTGCTAAATACCCTGCGAGCTTCTTTTGTTGCGATTGGACCAATCATGGGAGGAATGATAATAGACCATATTTCTTACAGGTTGTTATTCATTCTTGCTACTATTAGCACCTTAATTTCTATAGCATTGGTTATTGTGCCATTCAAGAAGAAGAATTTGGGAGTGACATGAGAACAAAAATTTTCATCTTATTGTTTCTACAAGTTACTGCGCTTGCTTATTGTGAGGTCAATTTGGTTCCAAATGGTGATTTTGAGAATGGACGGCTTATGCCTGCTCATTGGGGATCTAATGCGAGAAAGGATTCTACAGTCCAAGTATATGAAAGTGCAAAAGGCAAAGTAATAGAAGACAAAAATCTCCTGTGGAATAAGACTGAATCGCCTACGGGTAGATGCATAGAATTCAGACTTAATGAGCCAGCAAAGCAATGGACTTCAATCGCTGCGACAAGTGGAATGGAATATGAAAGCGAATATATTCCTGCCATGTATAACCAGGAATACAAACTCAGTATAGATATTAAAAGTGTAGGTATTAATGGAAAGGAAAACGGTCCCAAGGTTATTGTGTTTGTTAAAGCGTACAGTTATGATAAGAAAAAGATGAAATCCTTTGAGGTGTATCGTGCTCCTATGCATTGTTACCCTGAAAACCCCGGGGATTGGAGTACATGCTCAAGAACATTTAAAATTAAAGTATCAACTGCTCAGAAAATGAAGGTAGTTGTGTATGCATACTGGCCAAAAGGTGTTGTGTACTTTGATAATGTAAGATTGATAGAGATTAACGAATGAAACATTCATGCCCCCTTTTCCCTTTATGGATTTGGGATGGTGGGGTATAATCACAAATAAATGAAAAAATTGGAGTAAAATAAAAATATGGAAAACTTATTACACAATTTAAAAACCCTGCTTCAAAAAGATGAGCGATTGACCAGCGAAGGCGATCTTTTGAAGAATAAAATTATTGAGCTTGCCTTGAAGTTGGATAAGGGGCTTCTAAAACTTCTTTTGTCTGATAAAAAAATGAAGATGGTATTTTTCGCTGATGTAGATAAGGTTTTAATTTTTGATAAAGATAAATTTCTCCGTTTTGTTTCCAACAAGCAATTTTTGCCGGACTCTTATACAGCTTTTTCCCAAAATGTTGGATTGATGCACGAAGACGGTAGGATGTTTAGACAAATTGATCCCAAAAAAGAAGTCGTTCTTGTCTGGCCTTATAAAGATTGTGTTTTGGAAGGCGGGATGACCAAAGAAGATCAAAAGCATAATGAGATTTTCTGGAACAAAACGCTGGCGCCGGATGAAATCAGCCGCCTGCTTGACCCAAAAGTTTTTACCAATGCGAAACGAATTGACAAAAATGGTGAACATCCTATGGTGTCATTGCGAGGGAGCGATAGCGACCGTGGCAATCTCGGTTTTCGCCTTGATGAAAACGGCGACATTAAAGATAATCTTATTATCAAAGGCAATAACCTTTTAGCCCTCCACTCCCTCAAAAAACGCTTTGCCGGAAAAGTAAAACTAATTTACATTGACCCGCCATACAACACTAACAACGACAGTTTTGGTTATAACGATAGTTTTAATCATTCTACATGGCTTACATTTATGAAAAATAGGCTAGAGGTGGCAAAGGATATGCTAAAAGAGGACGGCTCTATTTTTATTCAGATTAACGATATTGAACAAGGTCATTTGAAAGTTCTATGCGATGAGGTTTTTGGCAGAGAGAATTTTCACACTACAATTTGCGTGCAAATGTCTCATTTGAGCGGTGTAAAGATGGCACACAAGGATAAAAAACTTCCAAAAATCAAGGAGTTTATCTTGTGGTATACAAAATCAGGAAATATAAAACTCAATCCACAATTTATTCCTGCTTCTTGGGACAAGGCATTGGAAAGATATAATTCTTTTTTATATAAAAATGGTTACCCAGATGATGAGTGCCAAAAGTGGAAAGCGATTTCATTATCACAAGCCATTAAGGATATTGGCATTGATAAGAATGACAGAAGAGCCATTTTAGAATTTAAATTACAAAACGCCGACTTAATTTTTAGAACCGCTCGCAATAGAGGTGCTGATTATTCTAGTTTACCTTACGACAAGTTTACAAAAATTAAGAATCAGGATGGATCTTATTATTTTGCTTACAAACATGAGGATGTTAATTTCGCTGCAGAAAAGGTGATTAAAATTGCTGGCAAATTGACACCTGTCGTTTCACTAGGTGATATTTGGACTGACATAGGAATCAATAATCTATCAAATGAAGGTGGAGTAGAACTTCGGTTTGGCAAAAAGCCAGAAAAGTTGTTGGAGAGAATAATTAACTTAACTACGCAAGAAAATGAAATTGTAATGGATTTTTTTGCAGGAACGGGTACCACTGGTGCTGTTGCTCATAAACTTAACCTCCAATATATCTTAGTTGAACAATTAGATGATCATTGTAAAAAAACAATAAAGCGACTTAATAATGTTATTAAAGGAGAACAAATCGGTATTTCGAAAGAAGCTAACTGGAAAGGCGGCGGGGATTTTGTATATTTAGAACTTATGAAATGGAACGAGAATTTTGCTGAGAAAATAGAAAGAGCAAAAACAAAAGAAGAACTAAAGAAATTGTGGGAAACAATGAAAGAGAAAGCGTTTTTGAGTTACAAGGTAGATATAAAGGCAGTTGACGAAAACGCCAAAGATTTTGCCAGCTTATCTATTGAAAACCAAAAAAGATTTTTGCTTGAGTGTTTGGACAAAAACCATCTCTATGTAAACTACAGCGAGATTGATGATGAGGAGTATGGAGTAAGTGAGGCGGATAAAATAATAAATAAGGAATTTCATGGAGGTTAAATTATGGCTACATATCAAGATTTCTCTTTAATAAAAAAAGAAGTTGAATTTGTACAAAAGAGGAACAAGATAGAGCAAGTGCCTACGGCTTTTATATTTATGGTATTGGAGAAACTCTATCCAGAGATAGATCCGCTCGACTACATTACCGATGGCAGTATGGATTTCAGTATAGATGCTTATTATATAGACGAAGCGAAGAAAACAATCAATCTTTTTCAATTTAAACATACCGGAAGTTTTGAAACAGCAAAAAAGAAAAATGGAATAAAAGAGAAAGAACTAAATGATCTAATTGTAAAGTTAGAAGCAATCTGGAATAGAGATAAAGATTTGCTAAAAAGAGCAAATATTAAGCTAGAAGAGGCTATACAAGAAATTTGGGAAGCTTTTGAAAAAGGTTTTATAAAAACGAACATTTATCTTATAACCAATTATCAAACCACTCTTGATAACGATCATATGACTAAGGCAAGACAGCAAATAAAAGATAGATTTCGAGCCGAGCTTAAAGTTCTATCTTTAGACGAATTAGTAAAATTAATTATAGAAAAAGAATTTCATCCGGTAGATATTAAATTGCAGTTAAAAGGAAAAAACTATTTTGAAGAGTCCACGGGAGATGTTAGGGCTTTAATTGCTGAAGTAAATGCTCTAAATTTTCTAAAGTCAGTATTAGACAAGAAAGAAGAGATAAAAGAAGAGGTGTTTAATGAAAACGTAAGAGTTTATCTGCAATCTAATACAAAAATTAATAAACAGATATACAATTCGATAGAAGCTAAAGAAAATTATAAGTTTTTTTACTACAACAATGGGATTACAGCTGTTTGTGACAGTTTTGAGCACAACAGATCAGATAGTCCTCTTGTAACTTTGAAAAATTTTCAAATAGTTAATGGCGGACAAACGATGCATTCTATCTATGAAGCATATAAAAATGGATTAAAAGACAAAATTGACAATATATATTTATTGCTAAGGATTTATGAAGTTAAAAATAGGGAAGTTGGACAGGAAATAGCAAGATTTACAAATACACAAAATCCTGTGAAAAATAGAGATATTATGTCGAATGATTTAATTCAAATTAAACTTCAAAAAGAGTTACATAATGAAGGGTTTTACTATGAAAGAAAAAAATACGAGTATAGAGAACAGAAGATTGATAATAATAATAAAATTGACGCTGAAAAATTAGGACAAGCGATTTTGACATTTTATTTAGAGAAACCAGGTTCTGCTAAAAATAAAAAACAAGAAATATTTGGAGATTTTTATAACGATATATTTGCGGAAGATAAAATTAATACTGATTATGTATTATTGCCGAATTTTTTGTATAAAAAAATAGAAATAGACATTAAAAAATTTACTAAAAAAGTTAGAAAGTTAGAGAAGGACAACAAGATAGAAGATTTAGAAAAAAGCTTGCATGAAGATGGATTTTTAAGTCATGCTCATTATTATTTATTATTTGTACTTAAACTATTGGCAGAGAATGAAAATATATTGTTAAATCGGGGAAATGCAAATAAGATTTTTGAATTTTACAACAAAGCAAAAACAATTTTGCGAGATATAGTCAAGAAAAAGAAAAAAGATCCTAAATTTTCTATGCCACATCTTTTCAAATCGGACGATTTAGTGAATGAAATAAAAAATTCTAGTAAAATAGACGACCCTAATAAAACTAAAAAATGACTATGCTCTACGAAACTTTTAATTCAATAAGAGAATCATTTGGGCAGGATTATTTTATTTCGCGGGTTAGCGATGAGATAGTCCAGAATCTCAATCCAAAGTTTGAATTACGCGAATACCAAAAAGAAACGCTGGGCCGATTTGATTTTTATTTCAACGGCTATCAAAAAAGACAATTCCCGGCGCAATTGCTTTTCCATATGGCAACTGGAAGCGGCAAGACGCTGATAATGGCTGCCAATATTTTGTATTTATACACGCTCGGGTACCGCAATTTTATCTTTTTTGTAAACAGCACGAACATTATTGAAAAAACACGGGATAATTTTTTAAATCCTTTATCAGAAAAATATCTTTTTGCGCCAAAAATTAAGTTTGGAGAAAAGCAAGTTGATGTTAGAGAGGTTCAAAATTTTGAAGCGGTAAATTCGGGAAATATCAATATTGTTTTTACCACTATTCAGGGATTGCACACGCGTTTAAATTATCCTCGCGAGAACGCTTTAACATATGAAGATTTTGAAGACAAAGAAATTGTCCTTATCTCAGATGAAGCGCATCACTTGCAAACCCTGACAAAATCCAAATTATCAGGAAGTGAATTGGAAGAAAAAAGAAGCTGGGAATATACAGTTGAGCAGATTTTCAGGAGCAATCTTAAAAATATTCTGTTGGAGTTTACGGCAACGATTGACTTGGGCAATCAAAATGTCAGGCAAAAATACGAAGACAAAATCGTCTTCCAATATGATTTGAAACAATTTCGCTTGGATAAGTATTCAAAAGAAATAGAGGTTTTACAGGCGGATTTAGATCCGATTGACCGAGCTTTACAGGTAGTTATTTTAAGCCAGTATCGCAGAAAAATTGCCGAGAAAAACAAAATAAGGCTAAAGCCAGTGATTCTTTTTAAGTCTAAAAGCATAAAAGAATCAAAAGAAAATTATGAGGGGTTTTTATTAAAAATAAAAAAATTATCCTCCAAAGATATTCAAGAAATACATTCACGGGCAAAAGGCACAATTTTAGAAGATGTGTTTAACTATTTCCAAAAAGAGAATATAACTTTTGACAATTTAATCAGAGAAATGCAAGAGGATTTTTCTGAAGAAAAGTGTATGCTTTTGGATTCCGAAAATGTTGATGAAGAAAAGCAATTAAAACTTAATTCTTTAGAGAATAAGAATAATGAGCTGAGGGCTATTTTTGCGGTTAATATGCTAAATGAAGGTTGGGATGTGCTTAACTTGTTTGATATTGTCCGGTTATACGATACGCGGGATGGGAAATGGGTTCACGGTAAGTATAAGCCCGGCAATACGACAATGGGTGAAGCGCAGCTCATTGGCAGAGGAGCAAGATATTTCCCATTTCAATTAGACGAGATACAAGATAGGTATAAAAGAAAATTTGATGAAGATGCCGAAAATGAAATGCGTGTTATAGAGGCATTACATTATCATAGCAAACACAATCCTGATTATATTTCTGAACTGAAATCGGCTCTTACTGAAATCGGAATTTTACCGGAAAAGTATATTCAGAGAGATTTGTTTATTAAAGATTCTTTTAAGGAGACTGAATTTTGGAAAGAAGGTGTGATTTTTATAAATGACAGGATACAAAATCCAAGAGGGGAGATATTTAGTTTGCAAGACGCAAAAATTGAAGAGAAATATAGATACGAATTGAGAACTGGAGAAATTAAAGAAGAAATTATTTTAGATGAAGCAAAGAAACCAAAGTCATCAGGCGTTACGCGTGACAAAATAGCATATAAATTTGTTGATTTTGGAGAAAATATAGTGCGAAACGCTTTAGATAGATTTGAGTTCTATAAATTCCAAACACTAAGGAAATATTTCCCTTATGTGAAATCAGTTAAAGCATTTATTTCGTCGCTTAATTATTTAGGCAGCGTTAGCATAGAGGTTTTAGGCCCAAAGGACAAAATAAATAAATTAACTTCAACTCAAAAATTAGAAATGGTTTTATTTGTAGTTAAAAAGATATCGGAACAAGCGAGAACTAACACTTCAGAATTCATAGGGACAAAATTATTTAAGGCACAGTTACTTAGAGATATTTTCGGCAAAAATGAAGGCAGAAAGACCTTGAAATTGGATAGCGACAGCGAAAGGGCGCAGGAGATGGTAGAAATAAATTTGGATGATAAAGATTGGTATGCGCAAAACGATTTATATGGAACAAGCGAAGAAAGAGATTTCATCAAATTTATTGATGAAGCTATAGAGAAATTAAGACAAAAATATTCAGATATTGCTTTACTTCGCAATGAAAAGTTTTTTCAAGTTTTTGATTTTGATGAAGGCAGAGCGTTTGAGCCGGATTTTATAATGATTTTGAAAAAAAGGAATAGAGCCATTGGTATTTATCAGATTTTTATTGAGCCAAAAGGAGATCAATTTAAAGACAGTCAAGGCAAGTTTGAAAATTCTAAAGAGGGATGGAAACAAAAATTTTTACTTGGGATGGAAGAAAAAGCAGACACTGATTTAAAATTGGAAAATAAACACTTTAAGCTGATGGGGCTGCCTTTTTACAACGAAAAATTGAAAAAAGATTTTGAGGAAGCGTTAGAAAATAAAATACTTTTTTAAATTATGAAAGACGGGGGTATCCCAAATAGTTAAATTGAAGAATGATGTCAAATCTTTAAACATCTGGATTCCCCGATTAAATCAGAGAATGACAAGCGAGATTGCTTCATCCCGAAAGCGTTCGGGATTCGCAATGACAGAAAGGATATTTTTAGATGAAAATTTTTAATGTCAAAAAAGAAATAATAGAAAACAAAAAAGTCTCTTCCAATTGTTATAGAATGACATTCGAGTCAAAAGAAATAGCTTGCAGAGTAAAACCAGGACAATTCCTGCATATAAAATGCTCGGATACATATGATCCCTTATTAAGAAGACCCATCAGTGTTCATAGTATAGAAAACAATGTTATTGGAATTCTTTATAAAGTAATTGGAAGGGGAACAGGATTATTATCTAAGAAGACCTCAGGAGATACTATAGATGTTATAGGTCCATTAGGCAATGGTTTTGATTACCAATTAGTTTCCAATTGCCAGTTGCCAATTCTTGTTGGTGGAGGTATAGGAATTGCCCCCTTATATTTTCTTGCTCAGAGACTTGTTGAGAGAGGCTCAAATATAACTGTTCTTATTGGCGCGGATACTAAATACAACATTCTCTGCGTAGATGAGCTTAAAAAATTGGATTGCAAAGTGAAAGTATCTACAGATGATGGAAGCGCAGGAATAAGCGGAACAGTTGTTGATTTATTAAAAAATGAACTTATTCCAGCAAATTCAAAATTCAAAATTCAAAATGCAAAATTTAAAATTTTTACTTGTGGGCCTGTCCCTATGCTGAAACAGGTTAATCAATTAGCTTCCAAGTATAATGTTTCCTCTCAGGTCTCATTAGAAAGGCAAATGGCGTGTGGTGTTGGAGCATGTATGGGATGCAGTATAAAAATCCGAAATCCGAAATCCGAAATCCGAAAAAATAAGATGTTTGATTATAAACAGGTTTGTAAAGACGGTCCTGTTTTTGATATTAAAGAAATTGCTTGGGAGGAGATGTGAGTAAATTAAGTCTTGGTGTGGATATTGCTGGAATAAAGATGAAAAGTCCCGTAATGACAGCTTCCGGCACATTCGGATATGGCTTGGAGTATTCACAACTAATAGATGTAAAAAAATTTGGAGCAATTGTTACAAAGACTATAACACTGGAACCAAGGATTGGTAATCCCCAACCTAGAATTGTGGAGGTAACTGGTGGTATGCTGAATTCAATAGGACTCGAGAATCCAGGAGCTAAAGTTTTTATTGAAGAAAAACTACCAAAGCTAAAAGGGTATGGCGTGCCAATTATAGCAAATATTTCAGGCAGCAGAGAGGCAGAGTTTGTCAAACTTGCTGATCTATTGAAAGATATTGGATTATCAGGTCTAGAGTTAAATATTTCCTGCCCAAATGTGGGATATGCAGGACTATTTGCCCAAGATGCAGATACAACTTATAAACTTGTTAGAAAGGTAAGAAAGGTTACAAGTCTGCCACTGATTGTTAAACTTACTCCTAATGTTACAGATATTACACTAATTGCCAGAGCAGCAGAAGACGGGGGCGCAAATGCAATATCCTTAATCAATACTCTAATAGGCATGAGTATAGATATTCAGACAAAAAGGCCTAAGCTGGCAAATGTCGTTGGAGGGCTGTCAGGCCCTGCAGTTAAGCCAGTAGCATTAAGAATGGTCTATGAAGTGTCTAAAAAAGTACGTATCCCAGTAATTGGGATGGGAGGAATAATGACTTCGGACGATGCTATTGAATTTTTACTTGCCGGGGCAAGTGCAGTTGCTATTGGCACAGCAAACTTTGTTAACCCTAATACTTGCTGTGAGATTATAGAGGGCATTAAAAGATATATGAAAAACAACAAGTTTAGTAATATATTAGATATCGTCGGGCGAATTAATGAGTAGTCTTTCTCTAAAGTCTTATGCAAAAGTTAATTTATTTTTGGAAGTATTATGGAAAAGAGATGATGGTTACCACGAAATTGAAAGCCTGATTCAAAAAATAAGTTTATGCGACAATGTCCTGCTGGAAGATAGACCGCGAAGTATAACTATTCTCTGTCCAAACAAAAAAATCAACATTCCATCTAACCGCAACAATCTGGCATACAAAGCAGCAAAACTACTTATAGAAAGATTTAATATTAAAAAAGGGATTTTTATTACAATTAACAAAAAGATACCTGTTGGTTCTGGTTTAGGAGGCGGTAGCAGCAATGCAGCTTCAGTTCTCAAAGGATTAAATCAACTCTGGAATATCGGGTTAAAAAATGCCGAATTGCAGGAATTAGGAGCAGAAATAGGTTCTGATGTCCCATTTTTCATTAATGGTAAAACTGCACTGGTAAAAGGACGAGGAGTAAAAATACACACTTGCTTTACTATGCCTAAAATATGGCTTGTTCTAGCTATTCCAAATATAAGTGTTTCAACAAAATGGGCATATGGAAGACTGGATAGGGAGTTGACAAAAAATATAAATAGTGCTAGATTGCCAAGACTTAAGAAGTTACAGGTAAAGGATATAGTGAATAATTTGTTTAACAGATTGGAGGGGGTGGTGTTTAAGGAATATCCTCTTATTAAGGCCATTAAGGAGAAAATGATAGCTTGTGGAGCAAGTGGTGCTTTGATGAGTGGAACAGGGTCTGCAGTTTTTGGTATAGCCTCAAGCAAAGACAATGCTTATAAAATAGCCAAAAAAATTTCTAATGACCCAAAATTAGAAGTAGTTTGTTATGTGGCAAGTGGTCTCTAAAGTAGTAGACAGCAAATTAAGGAGAGAATTTCAATGGAAATTACAGAAGTAAAAGTCAGACTAAGGGATAGAGAAGGAAATAAATTAAAAGCGTACGCAACTGTTACTTTTGACGATTCTTTTGTTGTGAGAGACTTAAAAATTATTGATGGAAGAAAAGGATTGTTTGTAGCAATGCCTTCTCGGCAGGTAAGAGAAGCATGTCCCAACTGCCATCATCGCAATGCTCTCAGAAGCAAATTTTGTAATCAGTGCGGCAAGGCTCTCGAATTTCAGAGTGTTCCAAGAAAAGAAGGAGAGGATAATAGATTAGATGAGCACAGAGATGTGGCGCATCCAATAACTACAGAAGCCAGAGATTATCTGCAAAAAAAGGTATTAGAAGCCTACGAGGTAGAAAGGGCAGAATTGCCTCAGGAGGTTAAACCCGAACAGGTAGTTGAGCCTGAACCAGTAGTTGAACCTGAACCAGTAGTTGAACCTGAACCGGTAGTTGAACCTGGGTCTGAATCTGGTATTGAGCAATCGTCAGAAAACGTTGAACAGCAATCTGAAGATACTCCTGAGCAATCACCAGAAATTGAGCTTAATACTGATCAAATAGAAAAACCTGAATAGATAAGTCAGGAATAATAATTTAATTGCCCGGTGGTGTAATGGTAACACATCAGTTTTTGGTACTGAGATTCGAGGTTCGAGCCCTTGCCGGGCAACATATAGAATATCGCGGGGTGGAGCAGTCCGGTAGCTCGTTGGGCTCATAACCCAAAGGTCGTAGGTTCAAATCCTACCCCCGCTACCAAGCTAACAACTTGATACGCAAAGAGTTAAGTAGAAGCTAGGAGAATTTCTCTTCTGGCTTTTTTCTTTCAGAGTAACTATAGAGTAACTTGAGAGCCATCTTTCCCCTGCCAATGCGGACGTAATGGGTATAACAAGTTCGCACGAATGTGCTCTGGGGCGTCCGTGCCTGTGGATGAAGCCCCAACAGGCACTACTGCGCAAAATGCAATCAACGGAGAATTGCCGTCGCTCAACAGGGACGCTGTCCCTGAGAAGCGACCTGAAGCAGGACAATGAAAAGCCTGCAAAGTTATTTGGTATATATCAAGGGCATTTTTACATAACATTTTCTATCCAACAGACCTTAGAGGCAGAGTGGTTTTGTCTATCGGATAAAAAAGCATTATGTAAACTAGCGTAGATTTATATGTGTAAGAAACGAGGCACACGATAGAGTTAATCTTAAAGCCAGCAACGCTCCTTCCCACTAAAGAAGCCCCAACTGCCCTAGCCATACCCTTGATATATTTTGTGAGTTTCCATAGCTTGCTGAAGTTATCTTTACTTCCTACCACGAACACCCCACCCTGTAGAATTCGCAAAGATGAATACGCACCACCCAACTGACGAAGCAGCAGAATGTCAATAAAAGTCAATAATCTTGAACCTTATCATTTCTTAGTAATATTGAATGTAAGCATAAGTAAGCAATCTGGTTACCTGGGTTCCCAACTCTGCAACAGTTAAGTCTTCCTTTTCTGCCCTGTCTAGCCATTTTTTTTGTTGTTCGGGTTCTAAATATGCTATTTCGTTATGATGTCCAAAACTTAGATTAGGTCGACGCCGACCTAATTCAATTCTTCCACATAAAGCAACATCATGTCGCAAGGTTTCATAATCAAAACCTGTTTCTTCAATGGCTTGCGAATACATCTCTCCATATTCCATATGGATTTAATGCGGTATCTAGCCATGCAGAGGCATGCACAAGCCATTTTCTCTAATGACTAATGGTTTGTGGTATGGGTTGAAGGGGAAAAAGGGCTCAGGATACCTATGTTTTGACAGCTCAGCCATGAAATGCTATTATCACATTAGCAACATTGTTAAACGTAAACGAATCGGAGAAAATATAACGATAACAAAGTAGAATAAGACAATTTAATTCACGCTTTTAATTAAAAAACCTCACTCAAGGTGGCGTGAAGCGGGCGTTATGCCCGTCTTCGTCTGTTCTGGCTTGCCAGAATATAAAATCCTTGAGTGAGGTGATGGAGACGGGCTAATTGTTTAAGAACAAGTTATATCATAGTAATAATTTAGAGAACCTACCTACCGTACCTTCCAAGAATATAGCCATTATCTGTTTAGTCCCACCTTTTCAAAGTTGGAATAATTACAATCGGATATTCCAGTCCCAGCGGACAAAGGAAAGAAGAAAAAGAGAAGGTAACGACTATGCGTAAACTTTCGGATCAGGAGATTGGAAAAATTGTAAGCCTTCTCAAGGAAGGCAAGCCCTTGCACGATGACTACAAGGTCAGCCTCTTTGATACCAAGAAGGAATATGAACTGCTCTATGCTGATAAGGAAAGAGAGGTTGATATTCTATCTGACACCATGTCTGTGCCATTGCAGAAGGTCAAGACCTTCCGAAACGGCAGGAACGGCAATGACTGGATGAACATGCTTATCTTTGGCGATAACCTTCAGGTGCTGAAGACCCTCTTACAAATGAAACTGGAAGGCAAGCTCACAAACGCCGATGGAACGTCAGGAGTGAGGCTCGTTTATATTGATCCACCGTTTGCCACAAGGCAGGAGTTTCGGGGAAGCCAAGATCAGAAGGCGTATCAGGACAAGATTGCTGGGGCAAAGTTCTTGGAGTTTTTAAGGAAGCGGCTGGTCTTCCTGCGAGAATTGTTGAGTGAGGATGGGAGCATTTATGTGCATTTGGATTGGAAGAAGGGGCATTATGGAAAAATTCTCTTAGATGAAATATTTGGAGAACAAAATTTTAGAAATGAAATAGCGTGGTGTTATACAGGGCCATCTGCTCCAGGACAAAAACAATTTTCTCGGAAACATGAGATTATATTATTCTACGCAAAATCAAATGATTATGTTTTTAATGTTGATGAAATTCGAGTTCCATATCATGACACAACAGCCGGAAAATTTGAAAGTGAAGGAACGGGTTTTGGCGGAACTGAGGCCGATTTATCAAAAGGTAAAATACCAGAAGATTGGTGGTACTTACCAATTGTGGCAAGAATAAGAACAGAGATTTTAGGGTATCCCACCCAAAAGCCCGAAGCATTACTTGACCGCATCATCAAAGCCTCCTCCAACCCGGGCGACCTTGTGCTGGACTGCTTTGCCGGCTCAGGCACGACCCTTGCCGTAGTGGAGAAGTTAGGCAGAAGGTGGATTGGTGTGGACTGCGGCAAGCTTGCCATCTATACCATGCAGAAGCGCCTCTTGAACATCGCCGAGAGCAAAAACTTGGAGAAGCCTAAGAATAAATATGAAAAGCCGTGCAAGCCTTTCGCTCTCTACAATGCAGGTCTTTACGATTACAAGATGGTCAAGGAACTCCCCTGGAAGCAATATCGGGAATTTGCCTTAAAGCTCTTTCAGTGCAGGAATAAGAAGTATGAGATTTCCAAGATTGAACTTGACGGCTACCTGGGGGCGGATAGCGTCATGGTCTTCAATTACCAGAAACACAAAGACGCCGTAATGGACAGGGGATTTATTGATGACCTCCATAAATATCTGGGGCACAAAATTGGCAGACGCTTCTTTATCATCGCCCCCGCCGCCTCGGTGCAATTTCTTGAGGACTACATAGAAAAAGGCAAGACGAAATACTTTATCCTCCGCATCCCTTATTCCATCATTGAAGAGATTCACAATCGAGGTTTTACCAAGATCAAACAGCCTGTCAGCGAGATGAATGTCAACGACACAGTGGATGCCGTGGGGTTTGATTTTATTCAAGTGCCGATGGTGGAATGCAAATATTATCTGGATAAATCAAAGAATCCTGATCTCCTGAATCAGAAGACAAAAGAATGTGTCATTAAGATTGAGAAGTTTGAGAGCAAGGTTATCTCCCGTAAGCCGCTGGAGTTTGCCAATCTTGAGACCCTTTCTATGGTCATGCTGGACTACGATTTTGATGGGGAGGTCTTTGACCTGGACGAGGTCTTCTATGCCGAGAACTTGAAGAAGAACGACTACGAGGTGCGGTTTGCCGAGAATAAGGTAAAGGGGCAAATCATGGTTATTTACATTGACATCTTCGGCAATGAAAAGCGGGAAATAAAGACACTGTCCGACTTTAACGGAAAGAGGAAAAACCATGCTTGAGCGGCAGACCTTTCGGAACAAGGATTTAGTCCTTAAAGTATCTTCCAACTACGATCCCAAGAGGTTTGATCCGAATAAATACGAGGCTTTTCTGGACGCCCTCTGCGAGGACAGGGAATACCAGAAAGAGGCAATCAGGGAAGCGATGCGCTACTTTTTGGGCGGTGAATACAAAAGCCTCAAGGAACTGGCGGAGGAAAACTATCATAAGAACCCCAAACTTCAGGAGAAGTATTCATCTTCTGCAGATTTCTTAAGCTATCTGCAACTGCCGGATAAACTCTCCTGCTCTCTGGATCACGCAACGGCTACCGGCAAAAGCTATGTGATGTATGGCATTGCCCGCATTATGCTGGCCGAGGGCGCTGTGGATCAGGCGTTGGTCCTGTGTCCTTCTAACACCATCGAGGCTGGGCTCACAGAGAAGTTTCTGAGCCTCTCCGCTGATAGAACCCTCAAAGACCTTCTGCCTGCCGATTCTAAGATTGCCAACCCACGTATTATCAATGCCTCCAACACCATTCAGAAGGGGGACGTCTGCATTGAGAACATCCACGCCACCTATATCAACACCAAATCTGCCATTGAGGATAGCCTTGTCGGGAAAGGCGAGCGGACTCTGGTATTGAACGATGAAGCACACCACTTGATGAGCCCCTCCGATACGGCACTCAAAAAATGGAAGGAATTTTTACTTGATCCTAAATATGGATTCAAATTTATCGTGAATGTTTCAGGCACTTGCTATATAGAAGATGACTATTTCACTGATGTCATCCACCGCTTTTCCTTGAGGGATTCCATTGAGGAGAAGTTTATCAAATCTATCCGTTATGTGGCAGAGGACTCCTCAGGGAGCGAGGATGAAAAGTTCCAGAAGATTTACGACAATCACATTGAGAACAAGACGGTAAAATACCGTAAGGTTAAACCCATTACTATCCTGGTTACCAAAAACATCGCCGCCTGCAAGCGTCTCACCGATAAACTAGTTGCCTTCCTTGCCACCAAAGAAAGGATCAGTAAAGAGCAAGCGGTAGCGAAGATTTTAATCGTTACCTCTGCCAACGAGCATAAGAAAAATATCCCCATCCTGCGAAGGGTGGATGACAAGGACAACCCCATTGAGTGGATTACTTCTGTTAGCATGCTCTCCGAAGGCTGGGATGTCAAAAACGTCTTTCAGATCGTCCCGCATGAGGAGAAAGCGTTTAATTCAAAACTTCTGATTGCCCAGGTACTGGGAAGGGGCTTGAGGATACCTGAGGTCTACAGGGGCAATCAACCAGTTGTAACTGTTTTCAATCACGATAAGTGGTCAGGGAGTATCAAACACCTGGTAGATGAAGTTTTGGAGATTGAGAAGCGCATCCACTCCTACCCGGTGGAGAAGAAAGAGGACTACAACTTTAATCTATATCAAATTGATTATGAGAAGGTAATAGAAGAGACTAAGGAATATCCAAAAGAGGATGAGTTTGAATTACTCAAGAAAGGATATATTGCTTATTGGAGCCAGGAGGAGGATGTAGAAAAGAGCACTACCTACGTCAGGGCGGTCTCTGGCGAGCAGGATGTAAAGAAAACGCTGATTGAGTTCAAGATGTATTCTGTCGACGAGGTGGCACATGATGTGTCCAATCGCCTTCGTATTTTTGACCAAGAGGCAGGGACCGACTATAGCGGAGAATGGCCTAAAGAAAGAATTGCTAACATTATCCGACAGTCTTTGCGACAAGTGAACGATAAAACAGGCATGGTTGGCGAGGAAAATCGCCAGAAAACAATACAGGCATTTGGTGTTATCAAAAGGAAAAGCAGCACTTTCCCAAGGATAGTGCTGAAATCAAAAGAACCCTACAAAATCAGCACCCGAAAGATAAATAAAAACAGTGTCGGTGTAGGGGCTCTACGGCGTGACAACACGGTGTTTTGGGATGACTACTCTTTAACTACTGGAGACGAACAAGATAGAAAACTCCTAAAAGAGTTGGTTGAGATAAAAGAGGACGGAGAGCTTATAGATATTGTTAAGGTTGAAAACCGATATAATTTCAAAACTCCGCTCAATATGACATTATCTAGCTACAAACCAGAGAGAAAATTCATACAAGGTTTGATTAAGAGTGATAATGTCAAGGCGATAGATACATGGATCAAATCTCTGGATGTGGGTTTCTACAGTATTGAATACTCATGGCGAAAAGGGGAGCATCCTAAGCCGGGGAGTTTTAATCCTGATTTCTTTATCAAGGCGGGTAGCGATATTATTGTGGTGGAAATCAAGATGGACGATGATATCTCCGATGAAAATAAGGCTAAACTCCGATATACCAGGGAGCATTTTGCCAGGGTCACCGAGCTGCAGAAAGAGCAGAGGTATTATTTCAAATTCCTTTCCCCAGGAAGTTATGACCTATTTTTTAAGTCCTTGAGGGAGAAAACGCACAGGGATTTCAAATCAGAGCTTGAGGCAAAGTTAGAGGAATAATTTTATGGGGACGGGAAAATTATTGAAAATTATATAAGGAATCAGGTATTCTTAGAAAGGACAGAAGAGTAGGATGGATACTTTGAAAACGAAAATAGCAAAGATGTCGCAAGAAGAAAGATTGAAGCTAATAAGAGAATTGGCACGCAGGAAGGCTATAAGAGCCCGCTTGATGAAAAAGATACCAAAAAAAGGAGAGCAAACAGATGAAAGCTAAAACATTATTATTTATGTGCTTCTTAATTTTATTTTGTGGGGTAAAGGCATCTGCGGGAAGTAGAGAAATAAGAATGACTATCTCAGAACTTAATTTAAGTTGGGCAGATTATGAAAACAAAATAATAAGAATTGAATTCAACTATGCAACAGGTATATCTCAAGTAAATAAAGGAATTTATTGCGCAAATTTATGGGATGAGCATGGAAATAATGTTTATGCTGAGTTTAAAACAACTGGATTTAATTATATGCAGCGAACCACACGTAAACGAAGATGGTACATATCTGCTATTGTAGTTAGAACCACGCTTCAAAATAAATACGGAGCGACTTCTGTTGGACCAATGTTAAAATTAATCGGGCGTAGACACCAATCAATGGGTTTTAAACCTACATACAGATGGTAAAAGCAATTTCGATAGCCTGCGAGGGCTTGACGAGAATTTGTATATTGTTATAATAAGGGCGTAAAAGAATTTATTATGATAGTAATGATACTTGCTCCCCGCTTGACTTCCCGAAAGGGCTCAGGCGGGGTTATTCATTTATAGGTCTATATATTAAGAAATGATAGAATCATCTAAAAAGAGGGCTTTTGTGTTTGCCGGTGGGCAAGATTTATTCCATGCAGTAAAGGAAGCTTTTGGGTATTCCTTTCCGAATTATGATATTAAATTATTATCTGAAAGGATATGTTCAATGCAAGGATGGACTTTGGGTGATGTATATTTCTATACGGGGATACCGGATTCACAAGACAACAGTTTCTGGCATAATTTCTGGAGTAAAAAATTAAGTTATATGGGACGGGCTGGTATTAAGCCTTTTTCAAGAGAGTTGAGATACCATAATCAAAAAATGGAATGTCCGTCATGCAATAAACTTTATACTGCTCTTGTAGGACATGAGAAAGGAGTAGATGTTCGTATAGCTCTTGATGTTATTAGGCTTGCTCGTGAAAAAGCTTATGATATAGCGATTATATTTAGCCAAGATCAAGATTTAAGCGAAGTTGCGGAAGAGATAAGGGGAATTGCTATTGCACAAAAGCGTTGGATTAAAATAGTTTCAGCTTTTCCTGCAAGTCCTACATGTAAAAATAAGAGAGGTATAAATAAGACTGATTGGATTAAAATTGATAAACAAACTTATGATTCTTGTATAGATTCTAATGATTATAGAATTGGTAAGACTAAAGAAAAAAATAACTAGTTATCCTCTTTTCGTCGTTCTTCATAACCCTATCTCCTTAAGGTCGTGTGCTATTCTATTTTTTACCACCGGATCACTGATATGCTTTAAGATTATAGTTTGTATCTGAATGACTATAACCTTCAATTCTTTTATATTGATATTAAGAGTGTCCCCATTCTCTATCCTGTGCAATCTCTCTGCCATAGATGACACCTTATCAGCCATATTTGCCAATGATTCCATAACCCGTAGCTCTTTTGGCATATCTTCAAACTTCTCAAGATAGTTTTGTATAAGTGTAACTATAAGAGCAATTTGATTCCTTAGATTCAGTAAATTCTTATCTTGTAGATTTTCTTCAATCCTATTTGCATTTGTTGATTGCCTATACTTAGAATATAATCCATGTTTAATAGGAGTAGCACCACCATGTTGATAACATTTGTCCTTCCCCTTTATAGCGTATCGCTGACATCTTGTTTTAGTTCTTTTATTTATAGCTGTGCATTGCATGAGGTATTCTCCTTTTTTATGTTAGCATGAGGTATCAAAATTTTTACCTTTTTTCAACTTTTCACAATAAACTACTTAACAACATCAAGCTTTTAACACTATATAAGAGTATAATAGCCATGTGGTGTCAACTAGAACGACTTTGGTTGTCAATATAGTTGACATCACACATTTCCTACCATTACTCTTGTAGTGTCAACTGTATTTACACTACATACCTTTTTCTCTTCTTTCCCAAGAATCTTCCTGAGAAGTTCTGTATCGTTGACCAACACATAATGCAAAGTTCCCTTATACCAGTGTGTTTTTATCAGCCCAACGTTTGTCAGTTCTTTAATGCATTTATTTATCATCTGCCTGCTACAACTTATCTTTGAAGCAAGTGTTCCCTGACTGGGACTTGCCATTACTCTTTTAGGTCCAGCTTCTACCCGGAGGCGAGTATAAACCGCCTCTGCGGTAGATGAGACTTTGTCTAACAATCCAGTTTTATAAGGAAGCGTAAACAATTTCACAAATTCCCCACTTTCAGTTACTTCCAATTCACTACCTGATTTAGGCGCAATGCCATATTTATCCGAAAAATGCTTCCCAATATCCCAGACAGAAATATTTTGACCTCTTCCTAAGCAACATTCTCTCGTAAATTCAATAACTCCGCCATAAATTCCACAACCAAAACAATGGAATCTATTCTTCTCGGGATAAATATGAAGAGATGGATCCTTATCGCCTCTATTATGCCTGTCAGGACGGATACAGTGGATTTTCCTATAAGGCCCGATGACTATTCCCATATCAGCACATACAGACTCAATACGGACTTCCTTCTCTATTCTTTTAAAGTCCCAAAAACACTTTGCCTTTTTCAAAGTAAACTCTCCCTGTTAATACCCTTTGCTCGCAGAATTCTCCAGCTCAAGTTAGGGTTTTCTTATAGTTGTCAATCTTCCCACCTATTCCCTTACGGGCAGGATTTTTTCCTAATCTATAGGGATAGAGTGGACAGTTTGGACTAGTGCAGAGTTTTACCTCTTTGGATTGATTGCACATACAATCCAAACATTTCTTTCTAATTGCTTTTATAGGTGTTAATCGCTTCATTGTTTTAGTTCCTCTCTTATCTTCTGTAATTTCTCAGATTTTTTCAGTGCATCTTTTTTCCCTTCTTGAACTAACTCTTCAAATTTGGCAACATCTACGACAACTCGATTGCCGATCTTAATAACAAGTCCTGGGTATCTCGACTGGCACTTAAAGCGATATAAGGTCGCCCTCGTATAAGGTATTCCAGTCTGTTTCAGACGTATTTCGTCATTTACTGGAACATATCTTTCTGTTTCCATTTTTATTCACCTGCCTTTCCTTTTGTGATACGTAATCATTCTTTATAAATTAAATATAAACTTATTTTAAAAGTTTGGAAATTTACTAAAACAGGCTATTTGGAAGGGGAATTTAGTAGGCTAAAAATTGGATTTTGCAAAAAGATTCAGTAGGGGCTGGTTATTTCTTAATGCCTTTTTCCTTGTAAAATTCTCGAAGCTCTCTTGTGGATTTGCGAGCTTTAGGAAGTATCTTTGCTGTGTTTTTTTTATAATATCTTTTATTGCGTGCACTCTTTCCGCAATCTTTACCTTCTGCTCTAAGTGAGCAATACTTCTTGCCTTTTAAATACCTAAAATAATCTTCACAGAAAGCACATTTAGAAAGCAATTGTCTGCTTATCAGTTCATCTCCAAAGCTCTCAAGCATTTTGATTAAGAAAAGTTCTAAGGCATTTTTCATTGTTGAATAATTATATTTTTCAAAAAAAGCATTCAAGTAATCTTTAGAATCAAGAATGCGAATATATTTTTTGTTATTATCAGTAATATTTGCCCATGTTTGAGGATTTAGGCCATAGTACTTACAGTCGTCTGGATCTTCACTTTCGGGTTCGAGACGTTCAAATCTACTTTTAAAAAGCTTGGCATCCATGTCATGCATAGGATTTATTATTGTATCGATTACAAGTTGCTGTAAAGCATAAATATATCCCATAAATTCCATATCTCCCATTAATGAGCTGCGATGTTCGAGTTGGCAGTAATTTTTCCAGATCATAACGAATATCGCTTCAAATTGTGCGTCAAATGTTGAAAAACCATAGTGTTCACTTGTGCCTTTTTTAAAAATCTTATTTCTTATCCAAAAATCAGAAAGCAAGAACTCATAATATCTTTTCGGATAATTTTTGGTTTTTTTTGGTATATAACAATAATCCTGCAGAGAGTAATAGAATAGAGATCCTAACGAAAGATCAGAGTTTTTGTATGGCTTAGCGATTATGGATACATCTAATGTTACTGTTTTTGCCTCTTTATTATAGAATTTGAGAAATAACTGCTTAATTATTTCAGGTGCGTTTTCTAAAGTTTCTTTTGATTTGTTTTTAGGACAATAAGAAGCATAAGAATATAATAAGGATGGCCATAATTTGCTTTCACGTTGTTTAGGAGGGAAACTATCTGGGGGTATGTTATGACCGCTCCAACCCATAAAATATGCCTCATCTAGTAGCCCAAATCCCAACTCGTCATACGTAATTGACCAATCATTGAAATTAATATCATTTATTGGCATTTTATATCATCCTATCCATGCCCAACCACCTCATCCATAACCTCTGCACCTTCCCTGAGCCTCTCTTCTATCAGATGAGCGTATCTTTGAGTCATTTGAGGGCTTTTATGTGTTAGTAACCTCTGGAGAGTGTAAATATCTACCTTACCAGAAGAGGCGAGCATAGAAGCATAGGTATGCCTTAGATCATGGAAACGAAAATCATCAGGCAATTCAGCAAGCACTTTTATTCTATTCCAGGGTTTCTTTATATCATATCTTTGTTTGTTTCCTTTACCCGGGAATACTAATTCGCTTGCTTCTGTTAATTGCTTCTGTTCATTGAGACAAGACAAAGCGGTGTTGTTTAGCGGTATTACCTCATTCTTCCCGCCTTTGGGGTTTTTTATATACAACCATCCATTGTTCAAGTCCACATCTTCCCATCTCAGCTTGAAAATCTCTCCTCTTCTCAGGCCGGTGAACAAAGCCAGCTTTACAATGTTCGCTATATCCTTGTCAGGATATTCCTCTAATGCTTGAAGAAGTCCGTTAATCTGCTTTTTATCCAACACATTGATAACCTCGTTATTTACTCTAGGTTTATTTACCTGTTTAACGGGGTTCTTTCCGTTATAAAGATTCATTCTTTGAGCATAGTTAAAGATACGGGACATAAGTTCCATAGCATTTCTGATGCTCTTAGATGTATAAGGATTGCCAAACCTTGTGGTAGTCTTGCCCATCTCTATCTTGAGTTTTTCAATATCAAAAGGGGCAATCTGATGTAATTTCTTATCTCCAAACCTCTTTTTAAGAAGATAGCTGTATAGACTCCAAGTTCTCTTCCAATCTTTTCCTCTGAGCTTATACTCTTCAAAATAACGCTTTGCAGCATCATCCAAGCTGTATTTTATGCTTCGTCTATCATAATAGGTATCTCCGATGAGTTCGCTCTTTATCTTGGCCTCAATTTTCTTAGCAAGTTCCAGATTGAAAGGAATTTGTTTCGTAACTGTCTCTCCATTATGCTTTACGATTACTTTATAAGTCCGTTCTTTCATTGGAAGAGATTTTTGACAATTCCCGCATTGTTTGCGCTTCAAGTTCTGAACACTCTTGCAATTTGAACATACTACATAAATAGGCATAATTTTATTCCTTTACAATCCATTTTGCCTTCTCTATAATTTGAGTAGATAAAGTTACCCACAGAATAACCCACAGGTCTGCTGGAGTAACCATAGAGTAACTTTAAGGAAGGTAAGCTAGTAAAAAATGGTAAGCGAAAGTAAAAGTAATTTCTCATATAACTCACTATATATAAAGGAGTTAGTAAAGTCAAGTAAAAAATAGAAAAAATTAGAAATGGTAGTTTTGACGGGCTCATAACCCAAAGGTCGTAGGTTCAAATCCTACCCCCGCTACCAAGTTAATAGCTTAGTTTCAACTAGTCATACTATTTTCCTGCTATCCGCTAAAAATACTTGGCAAGACGTCTTTTTATTTATATAATTCCTGAGAAGATAAAAAAAACTTTGCATATATCCTTATAGGAGATAAACAGTGGAAAACTACAGTAAGAAAGTGATGGAGCATTTCAGAAACCCACGAAATGTAGGTGAAATAAAAAATCCGGATGGCATTGGGCACGTAGGGAATCCTGTTTGTGGGGATATTATGGAAATGTATATTAAGGTGAAAAATAATATTATTGTAGATGCTAAATTTAAGACCTTTGGATGTGGTGCAGCTATAGCTACAAGCAGCATGGTTACTGAATTAGTTAAAGGAAAAACTATAGATGAAGCACTTAAGATATCAAATCGAGCAGTAGCAGAGGCATTGGGTGGACTTCCACATATAAAAATGCATTGTTCGGTTTTAGCAGAGGAGGCACTCAAATCAGCAATTAATGACTATCTAAAAAAATCCACAAGAAAGTAAATATTCACTAAACTCCGTTACATAAAAATCCGAAATTCTAAATCCGAAACTCGAAACAAATTCTAAATTCAAATTTTCGAAATTCCAAGTATTGTTTTGAGCATTTGTATTTTTGTCATTTGATATTGTTTCGTATTTCGTGCTTCGAATTTACACTGTTTTATCTCTATTCATAATGGCCTTTACTGAGTATTTACAAAAAAAAGATAGCAACGATTATAAATTTTGATTTAGGTGGGATGTGTCATTAATTAGTGATATTATCTGTGTGTTGTCTGTATTCTCAATAATATTTAATGCAGCATTATCCTGCTTTATCTTCCAGAACGCAGTCTCTAACGCATTTGGAGAAAGTATTTTACTCAATATTATCCTTATTGGCCCTCCATGAGTTACAATAACAACATTATTCTCTCTTGCACTGTTTAATATTTCATTAAATGCTGTCTCAACTCTTCTTTTTAGTTCCAATATTGATTCCCCTTGAGGCATTGTGAAACCCATTATATTATTCTGCCACTCAGAAAATTCATGTGGATAACTCATCTGGATTTCTTGAAAACTTAGGCCTTCCCAATTTCCAAAGTTGATTTCCCTCAGGTCTTCCTTTAATTCAATACTTATTCTGTGAGACTTTGCTATTATTTCTGCAGTTTTAAATGCTCTTTTTAAACTACTGCTGTAAATTCTGTAAATATTTTCCTTTTCTAATCTTTTACTTGCCAATCCAGCCTGGATTATGCCTTCTTCATTTAACTCCACATCAGTAATACCAAAATATTTTAGTGCGCTGTTGCCAGAAGTCTGGCCATGTCTAATAATGAATATTTTCCCCACTCATTGACTCCTTGCTCTCCCTTAATCTCTCAACATATTCATAGGGTATTCTTACACTCCCCATTAGAACCTGATCTTTTGCCTCTCCATGACAGTCAGAACCGCCTGTAACCAATAGCCCATACTCTTTTGCCATTTTTTCGTAATGCTCAGCAGTTTCTTTAGATTGATGATTATAAAACACCTCTATACCACCTAATCCCTTTTTTAGGAGGTCTATTATAATGTCATCTCTGTGAAGTAGCATTGGATGTGCAAGTATAGAGATACCTCCTACGCGGTATATTAATAAAATAGTTTCTTCCAGACTCAATTTATATCTCGGGACATAGCATGCTTTTCTGTCTCCTATATGCTTATTAAAAGCTTCTGAAATAGATACTACATACCCCTTTTTTTTCATGACCCGGGCAAGATGAAGTCTTCCTATTATCTCTCCTTTTGCCAGTTCTAAAACTTCTTCAAATTTTATATTCATTTCAAATTGAGCTAATTTGGATATCATTTTCTTCATTCGGCTAATTCTTTGTACAGACAGGGTTTTAAGTGTATCTTGTAGAGTTTTATTTTCCCAATCTATAAACAGTCCCAGAATATGTAACTCTACTCCTTTCTCGTCTGTAGCCAATTCTACTCCGGGAATAACTTCAACATTCATATCCTTGCCAGCCTTGATTGCTTCAGAAATGCCTTGAACAGTATCATGATCTGTTATTGCTATTGCGTGTATGCCTCTTTTGGCTGCTTCCCTCACTACCCTTCTCGGCGAAAAAGTTCCATCTGAAGCAGTAGTGTGAATGTGCAAATCAGCGCATTTGTTCTTCATATTTCTCTATGCTTTCCTTACCTGAGAGGACACCTATTTCCAAATGATATTCTCTTTTCTCTCCGGGTCTCATAAACTGGAGTGTTTTAGCTTCTCTCTCTTTTGCTCTGCCTCCCACCATGCAATTTGCAGGCTCTATGCCTACCACATATGTTCCTTCGCCATTCATTTTCCACTCAATAAATCGCGGAAGCTCTTTCTTGAGATATCTAATATAGAAACCGAATCCCTCTCCATTATCGCATGTTTTATTTACAAGCGCTGCTGTTACAAATCCATCTTTATCCTCAGCCATATTAAGATAATATACTCGTTCCTTGAACCCATGTATTGGTCCGCTGAACTTATTATATTTTTCCTGTTCTATCTTTGCTTCATCGTCCCTCGGAGAGACACTATTTACTTGAGCAATTAAACTTGAGCCTTCATCAACTGCTGGGTAGCCTCCGTTAATGTGGTACAGTATCATATGAGGGACATCCTCAAATCCTAAATTCTCTACCACATCGTAAACAAACAGCCTGCTTTCACCCAGTTTTGCCGTAATTTCTCTGGTTAAACAGATATTTTCGCCAAAAACCTTGGTCTGGATAATTTCCCCTTTTATCTTCATGATATAATTATCATCTTTCCATTCGGACTTAATGGAAACATCAGTAGCTGGTATGTTTGATATTCTTCCATGCAGTCCTAGCTTTTCTCCATTATCTATGCATGGCATACCTGCCTGAGTCAGTCCGCATGTGAGGAGCAATCCTCCATAAAAGCTTCTTAACCATTCAAATTCTTCTGGCTCGTAATAACTTGGTGCTACATCACCTGTCTGCGATCTCCAGCATAAGGACTTACCATTATACTGTGCAAAAGAAATATCCATACCCCTGGATGGAAGAACTGTAAAAGAAAAACCCGAACCTGTCCTAATATCAGCAGCTTCAACACCCTTTCCTCTTCCTTCTAAAAGCGTATATCTTTTTATGCCAGCAACTTGCGAAATACTTCCAACTTTTTTTAGTAACGTTTTCTTATCTATCCTTTTACCGTATAAGACAGCCATTTTTACCCCCTATTATTCTATGTTCTTAAAACCTGCAGTTATATCGGCTATTTCTGCAAATTTATCTTTAACCATGTCTGTGCTTTGCCCCATTCTGTACGTATCCTTATCAAGCCTGGCTTCTGGATTGAGTTCTCCCAATACATTGGCTTGATTAAGATTAGGGTTTTTGTGTGCGTAGGGCCACAGCCGAAATGAGCCTCCTGAAATCTCATCTATGAGATATACTTCTCCATCAATAATACCATATTCCAGCTTAATATCTATTAACTGAACATCAAAATGTGCGAAAGCTGCCTCAAGATATCCGAAAGCCTGTTCATTAATTTTTTTCATCGCAGCGTATTCAAAACCACTCTTTGCCTTTATGATGTAAGCAATATAGGCATTATCCAGCATAGGATCATGCAACGGATCATCCTTATAGTGAAATTGAGTAATTACAGTATTGTATCTCTGCCCTTCAGCAGCATTGCCCCATTTCAGAATAGAGCCTGCAGCAACTCTTCTTGACACAACTTCAAGGTTAATCTTTCTGTCAAGTTTTCTTACAAGTGCGACTTTTTCTTCGGGGCTTGAGATATAATGAGTTCTAACTCCTTTTCTATTAAGAAGTTCAAATGTATCTCTATTAGTTTTCCAGTCAACTAAAGCCTTGCCCATAATTACATCGTGTTTCACTCCATCACCTGCTGTAATATCATCTTTGAAGACCATATAAACCGTTTTCTCATCCTCAGGATTTCTATAAATTATCTTTGTCTTCCCTTCTGCTATTTTGTCCATGGATTCAAAATTTATTGACATAACCTTTCTCCCTATGACTTATCACTTCTGTTTTTCATATACCATTTAAATATTTGTTTTGCAATAGGCGCAGCTACTTTCCCCCCTTCTCCACCGTGTTCAATAACAACTACGAGAGCAATCTGTGGATTTTTTGCAGGAGCAAAAGCAACAAACATAGCGTGATCCCTGAATTTATACGGAATATCTTTGTATTTGATGATATGTTCCATCTTTACTACCTGAATCGTGCTGGTTTTACCTGCAATCTCCAATCCCTTAACCTGGGCGAATTTACCGGTCCCTTTATCGCTTACAACCTCACAAAGAGCCTTTTTAATCTGTCTTATTGCCTCCTTGTTGCATGGCAACTTACCTATCTGCTCAGGCGGTGTCTGCAAAAGAATTCTGGGTTTGTACATAGTTCCCCCATTTGCTACTGCGCTAATCAGGCTTACTAGTTGAATAGGAGTTACTAAGAGATAGGACTGTCCTATTGATAAGAGCGCTGTATCTCCAGAATACCAAGCCCTCTTTTTTCTCCAGCTTTTATCTGGTATAAGCCCAGCTTTTTCTCCAGAAAGCTTTATGCCTGTAAGTTTGCCGAATCCGCATTTATCCGCAAAATCTACAATCCTATTAACCCCCAATAACAGTCCTAGTCTATAGAAATAAACATCACATGAATCTTTTATAGCATTATACATATTCATATATCCATGGCCTGCTCTGTTCCAGCAATAGAATATCCCTTCCCCGATTTTCAAGTGTCCTCTACACTCCAGTTCTTGAGGGCAAGTTACAACATGATATTTCAAGCCTGCAGCAGCTATAAGTATCTTAAATATTGAACCGGGTGCATATAAAGCAGAAATAGCTCTGTTAAGTAAAGGCGCATCCTTTTTGGCTAAAGCGTCTAAATCTGTTTGAAGAACAGGTGTATTGAAAATCTCAGGATCATAAGAAGGGCTGCTTGCCATTGCGAGTATATCTCCATTTTGAGGATTCATAACGATTATTGCACCTGTCTTATCCTCTAATAATTTGCTTACAAATTCTTGCATGTGCTTATCAATTGTAAGAATAATATTGCTGCCTCTTTCCGGCTTTTTTTCTACAAGCAATGCTACTTGTTCCCCTCTAGAATTAACCTCAATCTGTTTTCCTCCATCAGATCCCTTCAGAAAATTATCAAAAGCTTCCTCAACGCCTCCTTCTCCCTTAAATTCATTGTATTGAAATATATGATACTGCTTCTTTTCAATCTCTCCTTTTCTAATTTGTCTAACATGTCCCGTTATATGCGCTGCACTTTCTCCTAATATATATTTTCGCCGAGGCTCTATCTGAATAAATATCCCTGAAAGAAGGGAGCTTCTTTCTTCAATCAATATTACTTTCTCCAAACTAATATTTGATGCAAGTTCGATACCAGAGTACTCCTTAGAGTTTAAATCGTAGAGTTTTCTCATTATGAGAGTTTGTTCTAAGCCAAGAATCTCGGAGAGTAATTTGACTGTTGCGCCTATGTCTTTTATTTCATTTGGGACTGCCAGCACATTAAAAGAGCTGACATTTTTAACAAGAAGATTTTCATCTCTATCGTATATGCAACCTCTCGGAGCGTTAAGATGAACTAAACGTATCCTGTTGGATTTTGCTCTATCCCTGAACTGGTTCCCTCTTATGAGCTGCAAGTACCATAGACGAAAGATAATAACCAAAAAACATGCCAGTAATATCCAGGCAACGTTCTTTATTCTTTTCTTTATGTTCGCAGTCTCTTTTTTATCATGTAACATGTTTTATAGATTTTATCCCCCAATATGAAGACGTAATCGAAGAATCTGAAAAGAATAAGGCTGATTATTACGTTGTATAGAATAATAACCGCTGTATTTCTTACCAAGTATAACAATGTATTCATATTTTGATTCAGTAAGATGAATGTTGAATATAATACTACCCTATCCGCAAGACTAACTATCGCTATTACTAAAATTTTTACAAATTTCTCATTAGCAAATAATCTTCTTGATAAGAATTGGGTAACGAATGCATCAACTTGTTTACAAATAAGCTGTATCCCAAAAATAGTGCCTGAAAATCCATCGGCAAAAATACCGCCAATTAATGCAACTGCTAATCCCTTATATATCTTTTTATCTAAATTGGCGTAAACGACTAGAATTAACAATAAATCCGGCTTTGCGCCAAAAATCTCCAGTTTGTCAAAAACCGATGTTTGGAAAATGATTAAAAATAGGCCCAGAAATAGCCAGATAAGGAATTTCATTATTTGTCTTTAATTACTGCAACCTTGTCAAGTGTTCGAATATTTACACAAGGAAGAACGTATATAACCTGAAAAATATCATGCGGGTTTTTATCTATTCTGAAGACTTTTCCAACTTCTATTCCTTCCGGATATATTCCTCCTCCTTCAGAGGTGTATACCCTGTTTCCTATTTCTATATTTTCTTCTATAGATATATATTTTATAACGCAATAATCGCCTTTGCCTTGCATAACTCCTCTTAGGGAACTTCTGCCAACAAATACACCTAGCTTGCAATTTGGATTTAGAATAGTTATAATCCTGGTTGAGTATGCTCCTACATCTTGTGTTATTCCTACAATGCCCTGTGCTGTCATAACTGGCATATTCTTCTCAATATTATCCTTTTTCCCTTTGTCAATTATTACTGAATCATACAAACTTGTTATATCTCCTGCAATAATTTCTGCAAAAATTATCTGATAATTATATTTATTCTTGATCTCTAAAAGTTCTCTTAATTTCTTATTCTCTGTACGTAAAGATCTCAACAACTTTATCTCTATTGATAAGCTTTCAATCTCCTTTTCCAGAGCATCCTCCTTAGAACGCATTTCCCTTACAGAGAGAATAGCTTTTTTTAGATTCACACCAGATTTATATGCAGAGCGCGTTAATTTCTGAAATGGATATAGTAGATTTAAAAATACTGATCTTACATTATCTTGTGAATAATTATGACTGACGGTGAGTAGAATAATGCAGGCGCATAAAATAATAACGGGAACTAGAACGCGTTTCACTACGTCCTGTATTCAGAATGTATCAAAGCATCCTTATAAAAATCTAACTCTTCCAGTATCTTTCCAGCGCCTCTAACCACAGCAGTTAAAGGATCTTCTGCTATGTTGGTAGGAAGACCCGTTTCTTTAATGAGCAATTTATCCAGTCCCTTAAGAAGTGCTCCTCCTCCTGCTAATATTATTCCTCTGTCAACCAGATCTGCTGACAACTCAGGTGGCGTTCTATCAAGAGTTGCTTTAACAGCCTCAACAATTGCAGACACAGGCTCACTCAGAGCTTCTCTTATCTCCTCAGATGACACAGATACAGTCCTTGGTAATCCTGCAACCAAATCTCTTCCTTTAACCTGCATTTTTCCCTCTTTGTCTGCTGGAAATGCTGAACCTATTTTTATTTTTATATCCTCTGCTGTACGTTCACCAATAAGAACATTGTACGCTTTTTTGATATGCTCTATAATAGCTGCATCCATCTCATCGCCAGCAATACGGATCGTCCGTCCATAAACGCTGCCAACAAGAGATATAACAGCAACCTCTGTAGTTCCACCTCCTATATCTACAATCATACTTGCAGCCGGATCCTGGACAGGAAGTCCTGCGCCTACAGCTGCTGCCATTGGTTCTCCAATTAAATAAACCTCCTTTGCCCCAGCATGAATAGCCGAATCCTCCACAGCCCTCCTTTCTACGGCTGTTATACCTGATGGAATAGCAACAATTACTCTTGGACTTATAAACATTCTTCTATTATGGATTTTTGTTATAAAATGTCTTAGCATTATCTCCACTACCTCAAAATCCGCAATGACTCCATCCTTTAGAGGCCTTATTGCAGAAATATCTCCAGGCGTTCTTCCGAGCATTTTCTTTGCATCGTTTCCAACAGCCAGCACTTTGCTTGTATTTCCTCTTATAGCAACAACCGATGGTTCAGAAAGAACAATGCCCTTGCCCTTTGCATAAATGAGAGTAGTAGACGTTCCAAGATCTATTGCTATGTCATTTGAAAACAAATTAAAAATGGACTGAAAAATTGTATTCATCCCTTCCTCCATATTGTTTTAATAATCTAAAAGTATCATACAAGGCAGACTAGGTCAATTACTATTTTGCTTGACATTTTACTTGACAATATAATTTCCATAGTCATACTATATGACTATATGGTCATATAGTTGCATAGTGATAGAATAGGAGGGTTGTCGATGAGAATTAAGAAGGCAGACCAGATATTAAAGTCCTTTGCCGATGAAACTCGGCTAAGAGTCATAAATCTCCTCAGCAAGCACGAATTAAATGTGACTGAGCTGTGCGAAGTTCTGCAATCAAATCAATCCAATCTTTCCAAGCATCTTACTCGACTACGATTAACCGGAGTGGTATGTGATAGAAAAGACGGGCTCAACGTTTATTATCAATTAATAAAACCAGAGGGAAAGGCTTATAAAGAATTGCTTAGGATTGTCACAGTTGGGCTTGATGGATTAGAGACGTTTAAGCAGGATTTGGACAGGCTCAAAGAAATCAGAAAGATTAGGAAAAATACAAATGCGAAAGGAGGTGATAAAAAATGAATAGACATTTAGTGATAGCTGCAGGATTGGCGTTAAGTCTTCTGATGTGTTTTGTATCTAACATATCGCTGGCTCAAGAGGAAGGGGAGTTAGTGTCCTCTTACGGTATAGTGCGAAGCTTATCTTCTAACGAACTCGTAGTTAGAGAGTCTAATGACGAGGGCGAAGAAGTAGATGTCTCCTACATTATAGACACCAAGGTAGAACTTAAAAATGTGAAGGCACTGGAAGATATCGCCGCAGGTGATAGTGTCGAAATTGAGTATGTGGTTAGAGACGGCAAAAAAGTAGCTAAGATTATCTCTGTTGAGAAAGAAGACTAATGATAAAAACGCTTGCTTTCAAAGGAGGTGAAAAAACAATGTTGAGATGGCTAAGGTTGGTGATGGTCGGTTGCCTGATTATTTCTATTTCCATAATTGCAACTGGCTGTAAGAAGGAATCAGCTATGGGGACGAAGCCGGCAGTTGAGGAAAAAGCTCCAGCGGCAGAAGTGGAAGAATAGTGTTATTCTTCTCCCAGTCGGCGGGGTGAGAAATCCCTTTACCCCGCTGTCTGGCGATAAGGAGGTTTAAGAATTTATGTTAGGTATTTCCACTGCCTGTATGCCTGGATTGTCATCCAATTTAGATGAATTCTTTAAAAGGAGTACAGGAATAGGCTTTGGCACGTTTGAGATCGGAGTATCCTCTTCTAGAGTATCTAAAAAGGATATTCTAAATTGTCAGAGGAGATTGAATTTAAAGGTAGCAAGTGTCCACAACATATTTACCGATAAGCCTGTTGATCCTGAGAATAAACGAGGAGATTTCCTCGCGTCCGCTGACGAGAAGAAAAGAGAGGAGACAATTGAACTCACCCTGGAAACAGCTAAGTTTGCTAAATCCTTGGGAGCAAGGGTAGTCGTTCTCCATGCCGGGTATATTGAAGATAAAGACTTGAAGGAGAGCTACAGAGATTTCAAGAAGAGATGGTCTGAAGGGAGTACTCATTTGCAAGTGCTAAGAGAGCATTTGCTGGAAATGCGAACAAGATACGCCTACGAGTACGTGGAAAGGGTTATCAGGAGCTTAAAGACGCTCTGCCAGAGAGATAGGGAAACTTTATTCTGTCTTGAACCAAGAGTAAATTTTTATGAGATTCCAAGCCTTAAAGAGATGGAAGGAATATTTAACAGGATAAAAGAATATAACCTCTGCTATTGGCACGATACCGGACACTGTCAGGTTCAGGAGAACATGGGATTAAGCAGACAAGAAGATTGGCTCAAGACTTTTAGGGAGAAAATGGTTGGGATTCATCTGCACGATGTTAGATGCTTAGAAGATCATCTCCTGCCCGGACTGGGAGATATGGATTTCTCTTTAGTCAGGAAGTATCTATCGAAAAAGACCATTAAGATAGTGGAAGTAGGAGGTAATGTGTCTGGTGAAGATTTGAAAGAAAGCCTGAATTTTTTGAAAAGAACAGGGATAGATTAGAATTTTTAATTGAGTAAGGACTTGTATGCTTGAGGAATTGAAGGACTGTAATGTAAGTCAGGACTTCTTAGAAAGATTCCCTCTCAGGAAGTATGGCTATGTCTTTGAGTCAAGATTAAATGCCAAAGACAGCTGGGAGAGAAAAGTGGTCTGTTCCGTTCTCAAGGATAAGACTCGGAGGTTTGTCTCCACAACTTTCCCCGATGAGGAAAGGCACCTGAGATCCTTAGAAATATTTGCTCTTTTAAAGGAACGCGGGATTTTTCACCCCGAGATATTCCAAGTTTGCAAAAAGGAGAGAACAATCGTCTGCCATTATATAGGAGAGTTTCTTCCTCCGTTTCTGTTAGGCGAGGAAGCCTATTCTGCCATAGATGCTGTCCTCGACTACTTAGACCTGCTGGACACTATGTTTCCAAGAAAGGATATATTTCAGGTGCCGCGTGCCTTGAGAGGATTCCTTGAATTGAGCGAGCAATTCCCTCAACTCGCCCCTTTCATCTCAGGGACGAAAGATGTCCTTCCCAAGTTAAGAGACAAAGGCATTTGCTTTTGCTACGGTTCGGGCATTGAGGATCCTGATATTAAAAATTTTCGCATCGTCAGGTATGATGGGAAGTTTCGGGCTTTGACTACAGACTACGACTGCTGGTCGGATAGAATCAACTACTACTGGGCAATTGGCTACTTCTATGCCAGTTTGCGTTGGTTAGCTAAGGCTTCTGTTGAAGCCGCCGGTAAAGAATGTTGCGAATATATCCTTCAGGCCATAAATACCAATGACCGAAGAGAAGAATTTATGTTCTGGCTGGGCGTTCTATCCGGCTACTGCGGATACAAAAAAACATTGAAAGAAGCTATAATTGAGGGTAGAATGAATGAGTTTCACGATAAACTGGAGATAATCAAAGAGCTGGATGAGAAGGTTTCCCATTTAGCTGGTCGTTTGATAGAAAGCGAGGAGAAAAAAATTGCGAATCGGGATGGTCTCTACCTACCCGCCGATTGAGTGTGGTATTGCTACTTATACAGGATACTTAGTTGACGCCCTGCGGATGTCTGGCAGTGAGGTCTATATCGTCAGCCAGTTTGGAGGAGAGGGTAAGAGAGTTTATCCAGCTTTCCATGCCGATGATCCCGATTTAGCCGACAAAATCTTTCGGATCATGATTAAGTTCACTCCAGATGTTGTCCACATACAACACGAATATGGGCTCTTTGGAAAAGACAAGGGAGTGAATATCATTCCTCTGTTATATAGACTCAAACTGCGCAAGATACCGGTGGTTATAACCTTACACACTGTTTATGAGGACTTTTCAAGAGAGAAAAAGATAATTTTGGAAGCACTTATTCGGGGCACTGATGCAGTAATAGTCCATGAAGAATATCAGAAAGAAGCGATTCTCAACAAGATTGGCTCCTTTGATAACATCATAGTTATCCCACATGGCTCAAGGGAAATCGAACCCATCCCAGATGCGAAGAGGAAGATAGGCTTGAACGAAAATGAAAAGGTCATTCTTCTCTGCGGCTACTTCAGACCATCCAAGGGACTGGACAGAATAGTAAGAATATTCCCCAAGATAGCGGAAAGAATAGAGAATGCAGTCCTTGTCATTGCAGGCAAGATGAGACAGCAAGAGTATAGTGAGTATAGAGACGAGTTCTTCAATTTAGTGAATAACTCGCCTGTTTTTGACAGGATAAAGGTTCTTAGAGGTCAGTTTCCGCAGAAGACTTTCGACACTATACTCTCGGCTGCCGATGTTGTTCCCATGCCTTATCTGAATGGTTCCCAGAGCGGAATATTAGCTCACTGTCTTGCTTTCAATCGCCCGGTAGTTGTCTCTCCCGAAGTGAGAGCTTTCAGAGATATGATTACGAGATCCAAATGTGGTTTCATTGCCAATAATGACGATGAATTTGTGGAGCATATCGTAAGAATTTTGAGTGATGATGCCCTTAGTAATGAGTTATCAAAAAATGCCCGAGATTATGTAAAGAAAACTCTGTCATGGGAGATTGTAGCCAGGAGGACGAGAGATGCTTATCACAATGTAGTTTCTGTCCCTTATGGGAGAGCAAGGTATATTGACCTATAAAGGAGAGGAGGATGGCAGATAAAGAAAGGTCTTTGGTTTATGAGGCAGACGGAGTAGTCATCGCTTTATTTCCTGGCCTATGCAATATCTGTGGAAAATGTATTGAAAAGTGTCCTAAAAAAGCTTTGGGCTGGTCAGAGGATGTGAGGGAGAAGATAGCCATTCTGGACATCAAGCTCTGTGATGCCTGTGGGGGGTGTCAAGAAGCCTGTCCAGAGAAGGCATTGAAAGTGAAAAAAAACTTTTAGAAAGGAGAATGTATGATGGATAAAAAACAATGGCAGCAGGAGGTTGCCAAAAGATATGAGAAGAATCCCATTATAACTCTAAATGATATTCCACAGGCTAGCAATTCGGTCTTTAATGCGGGAGCAGCATACTATCAGGATAAGTATTTTCTTTTGCTGCGGGTAGAAGGATTAGACGGAAAGTCAAGATTTTTCCTGGCAGAGAGTCGGGACGGAATTAAGTTTAAAATTTCCCAAAATCCGGTTATGCATCGAAGTAATAAGGAGCCGTTTGAGACATATGAAAGGAGAGGGATAGAAGACCCAAGAATTACAAGGATTGGAAATATTTACTACATCATTTATACCGCTTACTCTCATTTCGGACCACGCATTGCCCTTGCTTCTACAAAAAATTTTAAAACTTTTGAAAGAATTGCTCTTATTTCACAGCCGGACAATAAGGATGCGGTTCTTTTTCCCAAAAAGATTAACGGCGACTTTGTCCGCTTTGACCGTCCGATTGGCGAAGGGATATGGATATCTTATTCCAAAGATTTAGTCTATTGGGGAAATTCCATATGCGTTATGGAGAACAGATCCGGCTACTGGGATTCCCATCGCATCGGCGCTTGCGCGCCGCCGATTGAGACTGATAAAGGCTGGCTGGAAATTTATCATGGAGTGAAAAAGACAGCGAGCGGCAGTATCTATCGCTTGGGAGCCGCTTTATTTGACCTCAAAGACCCTTCTAAATTAATCGCCAGGGGCAGAGCTCCTGTCCTCTCTCCCCGAGAATACTACGAAAGGGTGGGCGATGTGAATAATGTGGTTTTCTGCTGCGGCGCGATTTTAGACGGAAAAACCCGTGAGGTAAAAATTTACTACGGAGCATGTGATACTTGTATCTGCCTGGCTACTGCTGACCTCAACAATCTGGTGGAAAGATGTTTTGATTAACACAATAACAGCAAAACAAAGAGGGAAAAACGATGAATGAAAGAACGTCTAGTGACAAACCTCCACAAAGTAAGAAAAAGAGTAAATACTATCAAAGAATATTAGGCCCCGTATCAAGTCTTGAAGAGCATGTGCGTCCAGATTGGTGGCGTAATATTTTCAACTCCCTATATATAAAAACAGATGGTGATGTAGTTGAGGATAAGGATATCACTAATCAAGAATTGGATTTGTTCTCTGATATTCTAAAGTTGTCTCCAGACAATAAAATCCTGGATTTATGCTGCGGACAAGGACGTCATTCTATGGGATTAGCAAAGAGAGGTTTCAAATATGTTGAAGGGATAGATCGTTCCCACTATCTGATTCAAAAGGCAAAATTTAGAGCGAGAAAGAAAGTGTTGGATATTAAATTTAAGGAAGGTGATGCCCGAAAACTTCCCTATACACCAGACACCTTTGATGTAGTAATGGTTTTAGGAAATAGTTTTGGCTATTTTGAAACAGTTCAGGATGATATGAGAGTTTTAAAAGAGATTTTTCGAGCCCTAAAGCCATGGGGAAAACTTCTCATCGACATTACTGACGGGGAATATTTAAGAAAACAGTATAAAACAAGATCATGGGAATGGATAGATAAAAAGTATTTCGTTTGCAGGGAACGTTCGCTCTCGGCGGACAAACAGCGTCTAATTTCTCGAGAATTGATAACTCATGTTGGAAAAGGCATTATTGCGGATCAATTTTATGCAGAGAGACTCTATACCCGCGAGACAATAACTGGACTTTTAGAAACAGTAGGATTCAACGACATTACCATTCCTGAGCAGATATCCACTAATTCTCAACGGAATCAGGACTTGGGAATGATGGCGAGAAGAATTATCGTAACAGCCTTAGTAAGAAAAGAATGGGCAGCTTCCAAGAAGAAAAAAGAGGCAGCAAAGAATGTAGTTGTGATCTTAGGCGACCCGGCAAAACCAGATCCTTTGAAGCCATTATCTTCCTTTGACGATGATGACTACTATACAATCGATCAATTAAAAAATGCATTAAGGGAACTGAAAGACTATTCCTTTACCTATCTTAGCAATCACGATACTCTGCTTCATGATATGGCAAAACTGAAAACAAAAGAAAATCTGATGGTTCTTAACCTATGCGATGAGGGATTCAATAATGATGCCAGAAAAGAGCTTCATATCCCTTCTCTGATAGAAATGCTTGATATTCCATATACAGGCTCTGGACCTCAGTCTCTTGCTTATTGTTATGACAAATCACTTGTACGTGGAATTGCGCAGGAAATGGATATTCCTGTACCTACGGCATTCTTTATCAAGCCCGAAGACACTGCTTTTGAACTTCCCTTTGGATTTCCTGTTATAGTCAAACCAAACTTCGGCGATTCCAGTTTTGGAATAACCCAAAGAAGTGTGGCAAATAATATTGAGGAACTTGTTAACGCAATCTCAGAAATGCGGGAGAAATTTGGCTATGATAAACCTATTCTTGTTGAGGAATTTCTTACAGGAAAAGATTTGAGCGTAGGAATAATAGGAAATTCCCCCGGATCTTACACAGTCTTACCCATTATTGAAGCGGATTATTCATTAATTTCAGCAGAACTTCCAAAAATATGCGGATACGAGTCTAAGTGGCTCCCAGACTCACCATACTGGAAAATTAAATCCGTCCCTGCTGAACTACCGGAGGAGACAAATAAGCTTATTGAAGAATGGTGTTTAAAGCTTTTTGAAAGGCTGGAAAATAGAGATTACTGCCGTTTTGATTGGAGACTTGACTCAGAAGGCAATCCCAAGCTTCTTGAGGTGAATCCCAATCCGGGCTGGTGCTGGGACGGACATCTTACAAAGATGGCAAGTATAGCGGGCATGTCTTATTCAGAAACACTGGAGGCTATCTTAAAAGCAGGCGAACAACGATTGAATATCCAGACGGATGAAAGGATAGAGGAGCGTGTTGCCTACAATAAAGAAAAACAGTAAATGTGCTGTTATTGTTGCCCATCCGGATGATGAAACTTTGTGGGCTGGAGGCATGATACTTTCAAATACTCAAGTTGACTGGACGATAATTACAATTTGCAGAAAAAGTGATACTAACCGTGCCCCTAAGTTTTTTAAAACTCTTGATAATTTCAAAGCATCTGGCTTTATGGCTGATTTGAATGATGGACCAGAACAAAATCCTTTAAGCAGTATAGAAATTCAAAAAACTATAATGGAATTATTGCCTTCCAGCATGTTTGAGATTATTCTTACACATAGTTTGAATGGTGAATACACAAGACATTTAAGGCATGAAGAAACTGCAAATGCAGTTTTAAGTTTGTGGCGCAGTAAGAAAGTATCCGCAAATCAGTTATGGACATTTGCATATGAAGATGGTAACGGAAAATATCTCCCAAAAGCGATTGTTGAGGCAGATTTGTCAGTTGAACTTACTGATGAGATATGGCAGAGGAAGTATAGTATTATAACTGAAATATATGGTTTCGATAAGGATAGTTTTGAAGCAAGAACAACACCCAGAAAAGAAGCATTCTGGCGTATGAAAATTTAGAAGGGAGAGTTTAAATGAAAGTATTGCTTTTATATGATTACCCTCCCTCACCGGCAGGTCTTGCGACACAAGGACATTTGCTGCATAGAGGGCTGGAGGAAATGGGGATTGATGTTTATTCTGTAAACTTTGAGTCTGCTCAAGAGAAAGAGTGGTATTATAGGTGGTTTGAACCTGATATTGTTGTAGGCATTGGATACTGGGGACAAACACCTCATTTAGTCCTTCATCCCCAAAGATACGGGTTAACAGCTGTTCCTTGGCTGGTCGCTGATGGTTATATGGCGAACTATAGTGAGGTACTTGATAATTTGCCTTTAGTGCTTGTTACTTCCGATTGGGTTAAAAAAGTGTATATACGTGATGGTCTTAGTGGTAAAAACATTGAGGTTTTGCACGTAGGTTGTGATACGGATGCTTTTATTCCTCGCGATAAGAAAGAGCAAAAGGTTATCGCTGTGCGTGAAACTTTAGGTATAGCAGATGGCCAAATAATGATTTTAACTGTAGGCGGTGATGCAGCCTCAAAAGGTGCACAGGAAGTTATGCAGGCTTTAGCGATAAACGATACTAAGGCTCCTGATTGGAAATATGCTTGTAAAGTTTGGCCACAACCGCGTACATATAAGCAGAATCTAGACGATTTGCAATTAGCCACCCATTTAGGG
>JAHJDO010000116.1 GCA_018812485.1 bacterium
ACTGTAGTGCTTATCGGCCGTATTTCCAACAATGGACTTACATCTATTTTACCTTTATTTAAAGCCGCAATTACATCTTTTTCCTCTCCCGAAACAACTGCCAGTATATCTATATCACTGCCCTTGCTCCACTCACCTCTTGCTACTGAGCCAAAAAGTATTACTAACTGGATTTTTTTCTTTGATAAATCTATTACATCTTGTGTGTATTTTTGTAATAGCCGGGTTATCTTTTTGTTTTTATTGTAAAATTCTTTTTTCCTTTCAAGTTCTAAGAATTCAAATACCTTCAGAAGAGTTTCGTTCTCTAAGTTGGGCTTAAAAAAGGACATATTAGAAATATCTCTTCTTTTAAACATATTATCCTTTAAAAATAAACGCAGTGAGTTATCAGTGTTAGTTAATGAAACCTCTGACATTCGGGCTATTTCTCTGAGGTGTATCTCATTAAAGGGGGATTTCAAAAAGACTTCTAATATCTTTTTTCTTTTAATAGGTATTAACATATTTTCTCCTGTGCCCTATTGCATGGGACAACTGCCCCATATAATAAAACAGTAAATATCTCCTGTCAAGCCCAAATATCTCGTTTTTTGGAAATGCAGTAAAAAACTCTTAATAGGGGGTAGTGGGAGATTGGAGTTTTATGTCTAGAACCCTAATATTAATAAAAATTATAATTGGATAGATCATGGATATGTATTAACTAATTATAAGGGGCAGGGACAGACAGTAAAGAGTGTCTTGATCAACCTTGATACAGCGAAAAGAAGTCTTACAAATAGGAATAGCTTCTATGTGTCGATCTCGCGGGCTACAGATGAGGTAAAAATTTACACAAACGATAAAGAAGGCATGGTAAATTCTCTCAGGACATGGCAAGAAAAAACAACAACATATGATTTGAAAAAACCTGAACATGAGCAAGAAAAAGGTATTGATATGCAAAACATTAAAATGGAAGTAAAAAAGCTATTATCCAGCTTAGAAAAAGGCAAAGAAGAACCTGAATTAGCTGAGACAAGAAAAGAAGTAGACTGTCAGCTGCAAGGAATAGAAATGTCGCAAGAGGTAAGCATGACAGAAAAGGCAGTGCCTGGAGCAGAAAAATCACAAGCTTTAGAAAAAGAACAAGAGCTGGAAAAAGATATGGGCATGGGGTAAAATTATGAGTATCTCAAAACCCACACTTTATAATTACATACACAAACAAGATAAAGAAGCTGCACTTAAAAGCCACTATAAAGAGGAATATGATTCTTTAAGGTCACAATTTGTGACCTTAAAGCTTTAATATGTCTAAAGTTCTTTTAAAAGCTGTTATATGGGTAGGAAGCTAAGGGAGTGACAAGATGAAACTTAGCAAAGATTATAACTTGTCTGTTTGTAATCCACGGTTGGCAAAGGAGTGACATTCGACTAAAAACGGTGATTTAACGCCGAAAGATATAGCGCCATATTCTAGCCGAAAAGCATGGTGGAAATGTAAGAGAGGGCACAAATGGCAAGCTGTGATTAAAGAGTAGAAACAAAGGTGTAGGATGTCCATATTGTTATTGTGCTAGCAGAAAAAAATTTAAAAATAATCAAATGGAACTACTTAACCCGCAACAGCTTTTGGCAAAAGCAGGATAGGTGAAAAAATAGTGAAAAGGTTTAAAACTTGGAAATACCCAAAAAGTCAGACACTGTCTGACCGTCGCCCTTCACACAGGGGCGTGATTTAAAAATTGGAAATCACAATTTGTGATTTCCAATTCTGAGAAAATGGGATTAAGGCGAAAGCCCTACGCTTTTACAGAATAAGGTATTGCAATGCTTTCAAGTGTTTTAAGGTCACAATTTGGAAGTTTAAAAAAGGAGAAGACAGAACTTATCGCAAATTGCGATAGGTTCAAATTATCTGTTTTATTATTAGAGGGGGAATAAGCATGGAAGACTTAATGGCATGTGGTTGGATATTAAGCAGAGTTTTTTTATTTCTTGTTGCAGGATTTGTGGTTTTTCGGCTGATAAAAAGGTTTGGAAAATCGTTTTTAAAATTCACGATGTGGATGACGAGTATTTTGCTTTTATGTTTCGGAATCTTATATCTATACATTTTTGTCACTTTAGGGGTTACAAAGCCAACGTTGTCCAATGTGGCTGCTGCATATTATAACAAAATTACGCCGATAGAATTGGCTGGAAAAGAAAGAGAGAGCCAATAATGAGTAGTACACATATAAAGGATTTTTCGGGGCGGAATATGGCATCAAGTCTACAATCAAGATGTATTTTGATACTCTCATTTTATCAAAGCAGGAATTTGAAAATTGGAGGTACCAAATTGGCATCTCCAATGATAAAGTTGCCTCTCATAGAGAGAGGAAGATGTTAATGGAGAGAAGATTGGATGTTCTTTAAGCGGAAAGACAAAATTTCAATTTCTCGCTTGATCAAAAAATCCAATCCAGGATCCTCAAGATTATCGTTTTTCCCCCACAAAAATCGCGAGAGCCGCTGCATCGAAGTCTGGCAAAAGCAAATTTTTCTTTGCCATATTCTGGACCTGTAAAGGAAACTTTGATTAATTTCTTTCTCAAGATCTTCAATCTCTTTTTCGATTTGTTTATCCATAATTTTTCCCTCCTCGTAATATATAACAGTTTCAGGAAGAACTTTAGACTATAATTTTACCCAGCTTTGAAGAGTGGAAACGGAAGGTTCGTCACTCCTCACACAGGGGTGTGGATTGAAACTTTCAGAATTGGGGGTTCTAGACATAGAACCCCAATTGGATATCACAATTTGTGATTTTCGTCGCCCTTTACCACCAGGGGCGTGGATTAAAACAGAAATAAAATAATACTTGACGGAATGATATTATTATGATATCAGATTATTATGCCTCGTAAAATACGGCAACTTATTACGGATTTAGAAAAGGTTGGCTTTGTTAATAGGGGAGGCAAAGGTAGCCATAGAAATTTTTTACACCCCAAGTGTCCTTACATTGTTCGGCTGTCAGGAAATCCTGGAGCTGATGCATTGCCCTATCAGGGGAAAGCGGTAAAACGAGCATTAAAGGAGGTTTTGCGATGAATAAACCTAGCGATTATTACCTAAAAATTGTGGAGTGGTCTGAAGAAGATCAGTGTTACGTTGGAATGGCGCCAGGTCTAATTATTGGCGGCGTACACGGAGAGAGTCAAAAGAAGGTTTTTTATGAACTGTGCGAGGCAGTGGAAGAAGCTATACAAATACTACAGAAAGAGGGCAGACCTCTTCCGGCAGCAACGGCCAACAAGGACTATTCAGGGAAAATAGCGCTGAGAATTCCTTCTCAATTACATAAAGTTCTTACTGCAAAAGCATTCCAGGCAGGTGAGAGTGTTAATAAGCTAATACAACATAAATTAGAAACTGCTGTATAACATTATAATTTTTAAAACTGCGAGGTGAATTTCTATGAAAAAACATTTAACCTTAAAAGATGTTTTAAAAGAGGAACTCAAAGACAGCGAGTTTAAGAAATTTTATGAAGAAGAAGGGCAAAGATTAGCTTTAGGGTATAAGATTGCCAAACTTAGACAGAAACAAGGATTGAAACGAGATGATAAAGGATAAATATACAAAAGCTACAATATACCTAGACGAGAACATTCACAAGGCGTTAAAAATGAGGGCAGTAATGCTTAAGACCAGCATATCTAATCTTGCTAATAATGCTATTAAAGAGAGCATTTATGTCAAGAAAAATCCTTCGCTTTGCTCAGGAAGCTTTCACAAGCGGGAAACCATTACGGTTCCCCACAAGAATAATCACTTTATCTCTAGCATCTCCCCGCAATTGGGACAATGCAAATAGCTTTGACCATCATCGTGATATTCTTTACCGCCAGGTTTAAACTGCTCAATATATTCTATGGGAACATTAATTTGATGCTTGCATTTGGAACAAGAATAATTGATTGTTCTGTCGGATTGTCCTTTGTTCTTTAGACTCTTTTTCCACCACATCATTTCTCTCCTCTACCCATTTCCCATCCCTAAAGATATCATAAACTCTTCCGTATTTAGGATGCCACACTTCATAAAGAATAAGCT
>JAHJDO010000117.1 GCA_018812485.1 bacterium
ATAACAGAAATTCCATATCAGGTGAATAAAGCAAATCTAATTACAACAATAGCGAATCTTGTGAGAGATCATAAGATAGAAGGAATATCCGACCTGAGAGATGAATCCGATAAAGATGGATTAAGGGTTGTTGTTGAATTAAAGAGAGGAGAAATTGCACAGATAATAATTAATCAGCTTTATAAACATACTCAGATGCAGACCACATACGGCGCTATACTTCTTGCTATAGATAAAAACAGACCCAGGATTTTTAATCTACGGGAGATGTTAGATAAGTTTCTTCAGCATAGACAGGAAGTTGTGCGCAGAAGAACACAATTTGATTTAAAAAAAGCAAAAGCTAAGGCACATATTCTGGAGGGATTAAAGGTTGCAATTGAACATCTTGATAAGGTTATAAAAATAATAAAATCCTCCAAAGATGTGGATTCAGCGCGTGAGAGCTTAATGCAGGAATTCAAGCTTTCTGACCTGCAGGTACGAGCTATACTTGATATGCGTCTGCAGCGATTAACAGGATTGGAAAGAGACAAGATCCAGCAGGAGTATCTGGATACAATAAAGTTAATAAATCAACTTGAAGAGATTCTAGCAAGTGACAAGAAAATTATGGATATAATCAAAAAGGAAATACTTGAAATTAAGGGAAAGTACGCAAATCCAAGGAGAACCCGGATTGTTGAACAAACAACAGAACTGGGCATGGAAGACTTGATAGCAGAAGAAGATATGGTTATAACAATAAGCCACGCTGGATATATAAAAAGGTTGCCTTTAACAACATACAGAAGACAGCATAGAGGCGGCAGGGGTATTATGGGAGCAGGAACGAAGGAGGAGGATTTTATAGAATATGTATTTGTAGCATCCACGCATGACTATATACTTTTCTTTACAGACAGAGGACAAATTCACTGGGTAAAGGTTTATCAAATACCGCAGGCAGGCAGGCTCTCAAGAGGTAAGGCTATTGTTAATCTTTTGCGCATTGCTCCTGATGAGAAAGTTACAGCTTTTATCAGAGTTAGGGAGTTTGATGATAAACATAATTTGATAATGGCAACAGAGAGGGGTATTGCGAAGAAAACCAATCTCATTGCCTATAGCCATCCAAGAGCAGGTGGAATAAAGGGCATAAGGCTGGACAAAGGAGATAGGTTAATTTCAGTAAGTCTCACTGATGGAGAAAAGGATGTTCTCTTAGCAACAAGAGATGGTAAAGCAATTAGGTTTTCGGAAAAAGCGGTAAGAACTGTTGGAAGGGTCTCAAGGGGTGTTCGGGGCATAAGATTGAAGAAAGGAGATATTATTATTGGAATGGAAGTTGTTGAGGATGAGTCAACAGTTGTTGTTGTTACAGCTAATGGATATGGAAAACGCACGCGCTTCTCAGAGTACAGGTCCCAGGGACGCGGGGGTATCGGAGTTATTAGTATCCAGACCGATTCAAGAAATGGACTGGTTGAAGGATTAAGAACAGTTGCAGATGCTGATGAATTGATAGTTATTACAGCTAAAGGTGTAATAATACGCCAGCCTGTTAGGGAAATAAGGGTTATCAAGCGCAATACAAAAGGTACTAAGCTGATTCGTCTTGACAAAGGTGACCGTGTAGTAAGTATTGCAAAGGTCGCTGTTGAAGAAGATGAAAACGAAGTAAAAGAGAAAAAGACATCAAAGAAACCTAAAACAGCTAAACAAGTTAAGAAGAAAAAGAAGTAAAGGTATGAAGCATAAGAATGAAATTTAAAATAGCAAAAGATGGTTTGCCAATAATAGTTTTTTTTGTATTACTTACAATTTTCAGCGCTTTTTTCCATATATACATTAGTGTTATTTTTTTCGTCTTACTTAGTTTTTGTGTTTTTTTCTTAAGAGATCCTGAAAGAGAGATTACAAAAGGAGAAAATATAGTCCTTGCGCCAGCTGATGGTAAAGTAATGGTGATCGAACAAATTCAAGACAGTAAAATATCCGATGAACCAGTTCACAGAATTTCTATCTTCCTCTCGATTTTTGACGTGCATATCAATCGCGCTCCAGTTGATGGAGAAATAGTGTATCTTGAATATTCAAGAGGAAGGTTCCTTGACGCAAGAAATCCTAAGGCATCAGAAGTAAATGAGAATAATTTTATGGTGCTTTCGCATAAAGGGGCTAAGGTTGCCCTAAGGCAAATAGCAGGGAAGATTGCGCGCCGTGTTGTATGTAAATGCAGTAAGGGTGACAAACTAAAAATTGGTGAACGAATAGGAATGATAAGATTTGGCTCAAGAACAGATTTGTTTCTTCCTATGAATGCAGAGATAAACATAAAAATTGGCGATATGGTCAAGGCAGGAATAACTATTGTGGGAAAACTTCCGTGAGAAAAATTCAATTACTGCCAAGCCTTCTTACAACTGCTAATCTAGTGTGTGGATTTCTGTCAATAATCTTCTCTATGCAAGGAAACTTTACTATTGCAGGATGGTTAATTATTAGTGCTATTGTATTTGACGGGCTTGATGGTGAAGTTTCGCGTCTAACAAAAACAAGTAGTGCTTTTGGATTGCAATATGATTCCCTTGCTGATCTTATATCCTTTGCTGTTGCTCCAGCTGTGCTTGTATATAAATCTTTTTTTGGAGTTCCTACGCGTCTGGCTTTATCTCTTATTACACTGTATATAGTTTGCGGAGCTCTGAGGCTAGCCAGATTTAATGTTCAAATAGTAAAAACAAAGGATAAGTTTTTTGTAGGGCTGCCTATTCCGGCTGCTGCCGCAATAATCACAACCTCTACAGTAGCCTTCCATGACTACATTATTCAATTCCCTGTACTCAGATTCTTTCCAATATTCATGGTCGTTATTGCATACCTGATGGTAAGCAAGGTTAGATATCCCAGTCTGAAAGAAATTGAGAGAAAAAGACCATTTCACTATCTGGTTGCTATACTCTTAATTCTTGCTTTAGTAGTTCTACGTTCAGATTTTTTTATGTTTGCAATAACATTTGTTTACATACTTTCAGGACTTACAAGAATGCTCAGACCGTTAAGAAAATTTTTCGCACCCAAAAACCGAGTCTCTCAAGAGCCTGCTTCAAAGTGATAAGTAGTCAGTAAAGCCCATTATGAGTTAATTTTATGTATTATCCAACAAAAAAAGAATTTATTAAAAAAGCAAAAGCAGGTAATCTCATTCCTGTTTACAAAGAGATTATAGCTGATACACAAACTCCAGTGTCAGCATATAAGCAAATTGCATATGGGGACAAATTTTCATTTCTTCTGGAGAGTGTTGAAAGAGGGGAACAATTTGGCAGATATTCGTTTATTGGGACTAATCCTGAGATAGTCTTTAAATGTAAAAACAATAAAGGAAGTCTACTTACTAAGCATGAGAAAAAACAAGTTTCCCTGCCACATGGGCCTTTTCCATTCCTCAGGCATATGATGAATAAGTACAGATTTGTAATCGATGATTCTCTGCCTCCATTTTGTGGCGGAGCAGTGGGATATTTTAGCTATGATGTTATTAAATTTATAGAGAAATTACCAACGCATACAACTGATGATCTCAATCTGCCAGATTGTGTGCTGATGTTTACAGACACTATAGTAATTTTTGACCATCTTTTACATAAGATGAAGATAGTATCGAATGTGCACTTAGGTGATAAGACGGATCCGTCTAAAGCGTACAATCAAGCTATACAAAAGATTGATAGGATAATAGAGAAATTGAACATACCCATGCAGAAATATGGAAAAGAAAATTCAAATGGAAGATATAAGCTAAAATCCAATCTTACCAAAAATCAATTCACAAAGATTGTAAAGAAAGCCAAGGAATATATTAAAGCAGGAGATATCATTCAGACTGTGCTTTCACAACGGCTGAGAACCAAGATAAATATAGACTCATTTGATATATATCGAGCTCTTCGAATAATAAATCCATCTCCATATATGTATTATCTAAAGCTTGACAGTTTTGAAATAGCAGGATCATCTCCTGAGACTTTGGTTAAGGTAGAAAATAAAACTGTAAAAGAACGTCCAATAGCTGGTACAAGACCCAGAGGAAAAACAGAGATTGAAGATAAGGAACTTGTCAAAGAATTACTCTCTGATCCAAAAGAACTCTCAGAGCACATAATGCTTGTTGACCTTTCACGAAACGATGTTGGCCGTGTTTGCAAATACGGCACAGTCAAAGTTGGAGAACTGATGAGTATAGAAAAGTACTCTCATGTCATGCATATAGTCTCAGATGTTCAAGGGAAAATCAAACCTGGTTTAGACAGCATAGATGTTCTCAAGGCTTGCTTCCCTGCAGGGACAGTCTCTGGCGCTCCAAAGATAAGAGCTATGGAACTTATTGAGGAGCTTGAACCTACCAGACGTGGCCCTTATGCAGGAGCAGTGGGGTATTTGAGTTTTTCAGGAGAGATGGACACATGCATAATAATAAGAACAGCAATCATTAAAAACAATACAGCTTATCTTCAGGCTGGGGCAGGTATTGTTGCAGATTCAGTACCAGAGAAAGAATATAATGAAACATTGAATAAGGCAAAGGTGCTTATAAAAGCAATAAAGCTTGCTGAGGAGGGCTTAATTTGATTCTCATAATAGACAATTATGACTCATTTACATTTAATCTGGTTCAGTATTTCGGTGAGCTTGGCGCTGAAATGGAAATTTACAGAAATGACAAAATAACACTGGGTCAAATAAAAAACAAAAAAAACCTGAAAAAAATAGTCATCTCTCCAGGTCCATGCACACCAAAAGAGGCAGGTATCTCTAAAGATGTTATCAAATCATTTTACAAGAAAATTCCAATACTAGGTGTATGTTTAGGACATCAGTGTATTGGGGAAGTCTTTGGAGCGAAAATAGTCAGAGCCAAAAGACTTATGCATGGAAAAACTTCTATGATTTATCATGACAGCAGCACAATATTTAGAAATATTTCTAATCCGTTTGAAGCTACGCGATATCATTCTCTTGAAATAGAGAGAGAATCTCTCCCTGCCTGCTTCCAGATATCTGCATGGACTGAACAGAATGAAATAATGGGAATCAGACATAAGAAATACCCGATTGAAGGTGTCCAATTCCATCCGGAATCAATCCTCACTAAGGAAGGCAAAAAAATACTTAAAAACTTTTTAAAGCTGGAATAGGAGACTATTGTGATTAAAGAAATAATTCAGAAGGTTGTAGATGGGTGCGATCTTACAGAAGACGAGGCGCGAGGAACAATGGAAGAAATTATGGACGGCAAAGCAACTGCTTCTCAAATCGCGTCTTTTATAACAGCTCTCAGAATAAAAGGTGAGACTGTGGAGGAAATTACAGGATGTGCAAAGGTGATGAGAGAAAAAGCGGAAAGAATCTATGTTAAGAATGAGCTGGATGTAGTTGATACATGCGGAACAGGTGGAGACAAGGCTGATACATTCAACGTCTCTACAGCGTGCGCAATCGTAGCTTCAGGGGGCGGAGTTGTTGTTGCAAAACACGGCAACAGATCTGTATCTAGTAAATGCGGAAGTGCGGATGTAATGAAAGAGATGGGAATAAACATAGATATTCCTCCAAAAAAGGTTGAGGAATGCATCAATAATATAGGCATCGGATTCTTGTTTGCACCACTCTTTCATAAAGCTATGAAATATGCAATTGGTCCTAGAAGAGAAATAGGCATAAGAACAATTTTTAATATTCTGGGTCCGCTCACTAATCCGGCTAATGCCAGATATCAGATTTTGGGAGTATATGATCCGAATTTAACAGATAAATTAGCAAATGTTCTTAAGAATATGGGGTCAAAAAGAGCTTTTGTTGCATATGGAGAAGGCGGTTTTGACGAGATAAGCATTACAGGAAAAACAAGAATCAGCGAGCTTAAAAATGGAGAGATAAAAACATATTTTATAGAACCTCGCGATTTTGGTCTATCCACTGGGAAAAAAGAAGATATTAAAGGCGGCGATGCAGCTGAAAACGCAAAAATCATTATAAAAATACTAAAGGGTGAAAAAGGGGCAAGGAGAGATATCGTTGTTCTGAATTCTGCTCATATCTTTGTAGCAACAGGAAAAGCTAAAGATATAAGAGAAGGCATAACATTAGCTGAAAACTCTATAGACTCAGGAGCAGCACTCAATAAACTTAATGCCTTGAGAGAAGAGACAAATAAGAATTTCTAATTTTCAATTTCTAATTACTAATCAATTCTCAATTCTTTAATTTTAAACTATGAATCATAAGCTAGAAAAGAACGATTTAACCAAAGGTAGTATTTCTAAGAGTATTTGGAACTTAGCTGTTCCTATTATGATTAGTGTTGTATTGCAGAATGCGTTTAATATTGTGGATATGATTTTTGTTGGCAGATTAGGTCCAGAAGCTATCGCTGCAGTAGCCATGGGAGGAATCTTTTTTGGAATAATTATGATCGCTTTAATAGGTATATCCATTGGGACTACTGCTATGATAGCCAGAGCTATTGGAGCAAAGGATATTAAAGAGGCAGAAGACGTTGCCGTTCAATCACTTTTTATGGGTATTATCGGTTCTATTGTTTTTGGTATTTCTGGCTATTTTCTGGCAAAACCTATGCTTATCTTGTTTGGTGCAAGCGGAGAGGTGATTTCTCTAGGGGAATCTTATATCAAGATATTGTCTCTTGGTTCAATCACTATGTTTCTTTTATTTTTGATTAGCGCTATCTTTCGTGGAGCAGGGGATGCCTTTTTGCCTATGAAATTTTTGTTGCTTTCTACAGGATTGAATATTATTTTAGATCCATTATTAATATTTGGAATGTTTGGGTTTCCTGCTTTGGGAGTTAAAGGTTCTGCCCTGGCTACTGTTATAGCCAGAGGGGTAGGTATGATATGGGGACTATGTGCGATTTTTAAGGGGCACTCTATTATCCATTTAAAAATAAAGGAATCAAGATTGAGACTCTCTATTATGCTTCGGATGACTCGTACCGGTATTTTCGCAGCCTTACAGATGGCTGCAAGAAACATATCGGGTTTAATCTTAATGCGCATTGTAGCTATATTTGGCACTTTTGCTGTAGCCGCTTATGGTATTGGGATGAGAGTATTGATGTTAGTAATGATGCCTGGCTTTGCATTTGCTCAATGCGCTACAACATTAGTTGGGCAGAATTTAGGTGCAAGTAAACCAAAAAGGGCTGAAAAAAGCGCATGGTTGTCGACAGGATTTTTTGGAATTATAGCTATAATATTCACAATAATATTTACTATATTTGCTAAGGAAATGATCTCTATTTTTAATACCCATCCCGAAGTTATTAGAATAGGGGCTCTATATTTGCGTTTTTTATCTTTCACATTTATCTTTATGGCATCCTCTATAGTCCTTGGGAGAGCATTTATGGGTGCAGGTGATACTTTATCACCGCTTATAATTACGGGTATTTCCTTTTTTGGATTTCAGATACCACTGGCACTTTTATTATCAAAAAATTTAAATATGAATACCAATGGCATATGGCTGGCAATTGCTGTCTCAAATGTAGTTCAAGGAGTAGTGATGGCTGGATGGTTTAAAAGGGGTGCGTGGAAGAGCATAAAAAAATAGTTTGACTTTTATTTTCTTTTTGTTATTATGCAAAAAGTTAGTAGGACAAGGAAAGTGGTAAAGAGGCGATAGTCTCTCATGTTCTGTCCTCAAATAAACAAAAGAAGGAGTTCGAAAGATGGCTAAAGGCAAGGTAAAGTGGTTTAATGATGCAAAGGGTTACGGGTTCATCACCCCAGACGATGGAAGTGATGACTGTTTTGTGCATCATTCTGCTATTGAGGGCGCAGGATTTAAGTCCTTGGCTGAAAACGACGCTGTAGAGTTCGACATAGAGAAGGACGATAAAGGTCGTAACAGAGCTGGAAACGTAAAAAAGCTATAAAAAATATAGACTAATTTATAAATCCAATAGATAACCTGCTCAGATTACTGGGCAGGTTATCTTTTTTTGATTTTTCATCTGATTTGCATTATAATCTTTAAAAGCTAGAATTAGGGATTAAGACGCTTCGCTTTAAGGATTAAGTTTATAGTGCTTTTTACTTAATTCTTATAACTTATGACTTACAGCTTAATATAATGATACTCGATAAAATAGTTGAAAATAAAATACAGGAAGTTAAGAACAGAAAGATAGAAGAACCTGTTGTTGTGCTTAAAGAGAGAATCGATGCTTCTGATAAACCCAGGGATTTTGTATCCGGTATTTCAAAACATGGGAAAGAGATAATATCTCAAATGAATCTTATTGCTGAAATTAAGAAAGCATCTCCTTCTGCAGGAGTCATAAAAGAAGATTTTTCTGTAGAGAAAATTGCCGAAGCCTATAAAATGGCAAAAGTGGATGCAGTCTCTGTTTTAACAGATAAAAAGTTCTTTCAAGGAGAGATAAAATACCTAAATACGGTTAAAAATGTGATTGATGTACCGATTTTGAGAAAAGATTTTATTGTAGATGAGTATCAAATATATGAGTCAAGAGCATATAAAGCAGATGCAATCCTCCTAATAGTCCGAATACTTGAAAGATCTCAGCTTGCAGATTATCTTGCTATGACTAAGGAACTTGGAATGGCTGCGCTTGTTGAAGTTCATTCTGAGGAGGAGCTTGAGCAGGCTTTATCCTGCAATGCAGAAATAATAGGAATTAATAACCGCGACCTTGATACTCTGGAGGTTGATATTGAAACAAGTCTCAGAATAAAAGGAGAAGTTCCTGAGAACAAGATTGTTGTAAGTGAAAGCGGGATAAAAACAAGAAATGATGTCGAAAAACTTTATAAATGTGGTATACGTGCTATACTTGTTGGAGAGATATTAATGAGAAGTAATAATATAAAATCTGAAATACAAAGACTAATTGGTAAAGAGTTATGAAATTGCCTGATAAGCACGGTCGCTTTGGAGAATTTGGCGGCATGTTTGTGCCTGAAACTGTTATGCCTGCAATTCTAGAACTTGAGAAAGCTTATTTATCAGCAAAAAAAGATAAAAAATTTCAGAAAGAATTAAACTACTACTTGCGTGAATATGCAGGTAGGCCTTCACCTCTGTATTTTGCTCAAAGACTCACCAAAAGACTTGGAGGCGCAAAGATATACCTTAAAAGAGAGGACTTGCTACATACAGGAGCGCATAAGATTAATAATACTCTGGGACAAGTACTACTTGCCGTAAAAATGGGAAAAAAGAGAGTTATTGCAGAAACTGGCGCAGGACAGCATGGAGTTGCAACAGCAACTGCTGCGAGTATGTTCGGGCTGGAATGTGAAGTGTTTATGGGCACAGAAGATATTCAGAGACAGGCTTTGAACGTCTTCAAAATGAAGCTCCTTGGAGCAAAAGTTACACCTGTAACCTCTGGAAGCAGGACGCTCAAAGATGCTACAAATCAGGCAATTAGAGATTGGGTTACAAATGTCAGGACAACGCACTATGTTATTGGCTCTGTTGTAGGTCCCCATCCATATCCAATGATTGTGAGGGATTTCCAAACAGTTATTGGTAAAGAAACCAGAAAACAAATTCTCAGGATTGAGAAAAAATTACCTGACTACGTTGTAGCCTGTGTTGGCGGAGGCAGTAATTCCATAGGGATTTTTTATCCATTTATACCCGACAAGAAAGTTTCTCTTATTGGTGTGGAAGCTGCAGGGCTTGGTATTAAAACAGGTAAACACGCTGTAACACTGGGAGAAGGCACAATAGGTACTCTTCATGGAAGTATGAGTTATCTCTTGCAAGACGGTAACGGACAGATAAAAATAGCACATTCAATTTCTGCAGGGCTTGATTATCCGGGAGTTGGCCCAGAACACAGCTTTTTGAAAAAAACAGGCAGAGCTGAATATCATTCCATTACAGATAAAGAGGCTCTGGAGGGATTCAAGCTGCTTTGCAGGACAGAGGGAATTATTCCTGCGCTAGAGAGCGCTCATGCAATCGCTTATGCAAAAAAACTTGCGCCTAAACTCAAGAAAAACAAGACAATTATAATCTGTCTTTCCGGCAGAGGAGATAAAGACGCAGACACAGTAGCAAAGGTGCTGGGAGTAAAACTGTGAACAGAATAGAAAAGGTATTTCTTAATCTGTCCAGAACAAATACAGCGGCTTTCATTCCTTTTATAACTGCAGGTGATCCAAGCGTTGCTATAACAAAAAAACTGGTTTTCGCATTTGAGAAAGCCGGAGCTGATATTATTGAACTTGGCGTTCCTTTTTCAGATCCGCTTGCAGATGGTCCTACAATACAACAGGCTTCTGAAAGAGCGCTTAAAAATGGAGTTTCGCTCCGAACTGTGATAACACTTGTCAGAAACATTAGAAAGGAAAGCAGTATTCCTATTATCTTGATGGGATACTATAACCCCATATTTAAATATGGGGTTAACAATTTTGTAAAAGACTCTATAAAAGCTGGTATTGACGGAGTTATTGTCCCTGATCTTCCCCCGGAAGAAGCTTTTCCAATCTATAATAAAACAAAAAAGTCTCCTTTTCCCTTGATACTTCTCCTGGCTCCTACAAGTACAGATGACAGAATTAAGCTGATTGGTAAAATGACAGAAGGATTCATTTATTACGTCTCTCTTACTGGTGTAACCGGAGCTAGGGGCATGTTGTCAAAAACAATTGAACAGAATGTGTTAAGGATTAAAAACCTCACATCCAAGCCAGTTTCTGTTGGTTTTGGTATCTCTACACCGCAGCATGCAAAAAAAGTTGCATCATACGCTGATGGAGTGATTATAGGAAGCGCAATAGTCAAGTTAATTGAACAAAACCTTAATAAGCCAGACCTGCTTAGTAAAGTTACCTCTTATGTCAAACAAATGGTAGATGCGACGAAAATCTAAAAATATACAAGGCTAAGTGTAAGGTCGGAGTTACCATGTTTCTGTTCATTTCCAATAATGTGGCGAAAATACTTGACAAATTTTTGAGACTTGTGATATATTGCAATTGTATCGAGACTCGAGGCGATATAGGGTTTGGAAAATGGAAACAAAATTTAAGATAGATGAAGTAAGAAACCTGCCGAAATATTTTCAACTAAAGCAAATTTTGCTTACAAATATTAATAATGGTACCTATTCCAATGACGGAAGACTTCCTCTCGTACGTAACCTAATGAGTAAACACAACTTAAGCTTTTCTACTGTTGATAACGCATTGCGGGAACTAGTGAATGAAGGAATAATATACTGTGAACATGGAAAAGGAATATTTGTAAAAAACCCTGATTTAGTTTCTGATAAGAAAATAAAGACAATTGGATTAATTGTCTCAAATTTATCAAAGAACCAAGCTCGGAATGAGATATTAGAAGGAATAGAAAAAATACTGAGTGATAGAGGATACAGTCTAACTCTCAGAATTTCTGAAAGAGATGTCAAAAAAGAAAAAGAATTATTAGAGTCGTTTAATAAAGACAATACATCAGGAGTATTGATTTTCCCTGTTGCTGTTGAAAGAACAACTGCCCTAAGAAACTTCTTAAGCAAACACATTCCTATTGTATTAGTAGACAGATATTTTCCCCATCTGGCTTCTGTAATAGATTATGTAGTATCTGATAACGAGGGAGGCGCATATAAAGCGGTTGAATATTTAATAAAGCTGGGGCATAAAAAAATAGCGCATATTACAGGTTTACATCATTACACTTCTATTGAGGATAGGATTAAGGGATACAAGAAGGCATTATTGGATAATAAAATAAAAGTTGATGAAGCGCTTATTAAAAGAGGAGCTTCCACTGAAAACTGGGTAAAAGTTGGATACAATTTGACAAGTCAATTATTTGAGGACAATACAAAATTCACAGCTATATTTGCAAATAATGACAGCACAGCAATCGGCGCTATAAAAGCAATTAAAGAAAATGGATTAAATGTCCCAGAAGACATATCTGTAATAGGCTTTGACGATAATCCACAAGCATCCTTGCTTGAAGTGCCTCTTACAACAGTTGCGCAATTAAGATATGATATAGGAACAAAGGCCGCGCAGATACTTCTTGATAAAATAGAGGGGAAATTAAAAGCCCCTCAACATGTTGTGTTGAAAACAAAACTTATTATAAGGAAAAGTTGCGCTTTGCGCTCTTCACTTTGTGCTAAAAAAGAAAGGAGGTGAGTGAAAAATGTTAGATAAAATAAGGAAAATTTGGGGAAGGGCTGGATTTATCTTTGTAGGGACATGTCAAATGAAGAATATATTTTTATCTATTTATCATAAATACTCCTTTCTTTTCTCTGGTAAAAAACCTCTAAGGGTGTATTCATCTTTTCGCGATCACCGCCAGACCGAGAACTTATTCCCAGCCACTTATAGGCGGGCCAGCATGAAAGTCCTATTCACGTCGTCTGAGCCGCATTCACACTCTCGAGTTCATCCTGTGGTATCCACAGGAGACATCACAAATCCTGATCGCGGTCATCAGTACGACGTATATCACCAGAGGCGACTAACAGGCGATAGCCAAGCCATTATGGAGCTTGGCTATGAGTCTGGCCTGCCTAGCCTTGTTAGCATTCCTGTTATGGTTAGTAGATCCTCCTCTTCTAAAAGCTTCTCTTGTTTGATGCATCTTCCAAAGCCATCTAATAAGTTTCTGAGCAATAGCAACTTTAGCTTTTCCTCTAATCTTAGTGGAGCTGAGAATACGATTATACATAGCTTTATAGGTTGGGTCAGAACGAATCAAGGTATTAGCAGCCTCACACAATACCCATCTAAGAGTAGCAGAGCCAGCTTTGGAGATATTACTACTAGAGACTTTTCCAGCGCTTTCTTCAGTTCTTTGAGTAAGTCCGGTATAGGAAGCAATAGCGTTGGCAGAATAGAATCTCGGAAAGCCGGCTACTTCTGCCAGGATGATAGCTGCAGTAATATCAGCAATACCGGGGACAGTTTTAAGCAGCGCAACATCTTCTTTAAACTGTTCCATATCACAAAATTCAAGAATACGGCGTCTAATAACAATTCGTTGTCTTTCCAGATGCTCAATAGATTCAAGAAATTGAGAGAAAGAAAACAAAGCATTTGGAGAGAGCTTATCTCCACGAGCAAGAAGCCATTTCTGAGCGGAATCTCCTGTGATACTTCCTGGCCCAGGGAAATTATGCTGCATAAGAATCCAGCGCATTCTGATTTTGAGAGTAGACATCATGTGAGTAGTAGTATGCCAGTGTCTTCCAAGTCTTCTGAGTTCTCTGGTGGTTTTATCAGGGACAAAAGCCTGTGGGACTTCGTTCCTGAAAACAAGAAGAGAGATAAATTTAGCGTCGATTTTATCGGTTTTGGCATGCCTTTTGCCGGCTCTGTATCTAAGTTCAACAGCATCGGCAAGCATGAGTTTG
>JAHJDO010000118.1 GCA_018812485.1 bacterium
ATCATTCCCGCTTGTCTCAAAAACCGACAGCGATCACGCCTGACCACTCTCGAAATCATGGAAACTCAATGTGATCCAATACTCGAAATTGAGAAACCCATAATCAGAAAATGCATCGCTTAACTTAACACGTATGCCCTGAATCCCCCTTAAAAGGGGGACAGTTTCGCCGCAGATGGAAAAATTTTCTTATGCTTCTTTGAGTTCGGATAGAAGTTCCTGAATGAGTTCTTTAACAGTTGTAATCTTATCAACACGATACGCATTCTGCCCGCAGAAAATGAGGCCGTGGTCTACATCACCAAAATAGGAATTCACAAGAGCCAGTGCAATACAATATCGCGCTTTGTCGACTCGACAGACTGTAAGACATCTATAGGGACACTTTATCTTCAGTTTTCCTTTAACCTCAAGATCCTTTAAAAAACGGTTATTTATCGCCCGTCCAGGCATACCAACAGGACTTTTAATGATAACAATGTCCTCTTCTTTGGCATCCAGATAAGCTTGCTTGAATTCGCGGGACACATCACATTCTTCGGTACAGACAAAACGGGTTCCCATCTGAACACCTGAAGCGCCCAGGGAAAGCATTCGCGCAATATCTTTTCCGTTATAAATGCCCCCTCCGGTTATAACGGGAATTTTCCTTCCATATTTATCCTCATAGGGTTTAATCGTTTCCATGACTTCAGGCAGAAGTTTTTCGAGGGAGTGGTCCTCCGGATGTTTCAGCTGCTCTTCTGAAAAACCGAGATGTCCCCCTGCCAGCGGCCCTTCCAGAATCAGTGCATTAGCGGTTCTTTCATACCGTTTGTCCCAGGTCCGCAGGATAAATTCTGCAACTCTGGCAGAACTGATGATGGGCACAAGATTTACACTGGTATCCTGGACTAAAGCCGGAAGTTTAGTTGGCAATCCGGCGCCGAATACAATCATTTTAATTCCTTCCTGTACTGCGGTTTTAATCAGATCGTCTACGTTGCTGAGCGCACCCATGAAGTTTACTGCGAGGTGGCCATCTGTCATACTCCTGGCTTTACGGATCTCCCTTACAAGCGCCTCTCGTGATATTCTTTCATATTCCTGTTTTGAATCATCTAAATCCCCCAGACCAATACTGGAGATGGTGCCAATGCCGCCTTCGTTTGCTACCGCTGAAGCCAGCGAAGCAAGAGAAACCCTGACACCCATACCTCCCTGAACAATAGGGATATTTGCGGATAAACTACCTATTTGAAGTTTAGGAATTTTCATTTATATCTCCATATTTCTTAATTATGAGGCAAGCGTTGCCTCCACCAAAACCAAACGAATTACTCATTGCCGCATTTAAATCAAGCGATTCAGCACCGTTGGCAACATAATCAAGAAGACAGTCAGTGTCAGGCTCTTTATGATTAATGGTTGGCGGAATCATCCCTGTAAACACACTCATTACAGTTGACACGAACTCCACAGACCCCGCAGCTGCCATAAGATGACCAATCATTGATTTTATTGAGCTGACCTTTAAGGTTTTTGCATGTCCGCCAAATACTTTTTTAATGGCAGCACTCTCACATTTATCATTTAACACAGTGGATGTGCCGTGCGCATTGATATATCCTATTTTTTCAGCATCCATATCAGCGTCCTGCAGAGCCGCTTGCATAACTCGGATCATACCATTGCCTTCGGGTTCTGGCGCCGTAAAGTGATAGGCATCTGCCGTATTGCCGTATCCGGCGATTTCAGCATAAATTCTTGCGCCTCGCTTGACAGCATGTTTCAGATTTTCCAAAACAACAATCCCGGCTCCTTCTCCCATCACAAAACCATCACGATTTTTATCAAAAGGTCTACTGGCATTTTCAGCGCAATCATTTGGAGTCATGGATCGTGTGGCACAAAAACATCCATAGGGGAGCGGGGTTATACATGCTTCGGAACTACCTGCAAGCATGATATCGGCATCTCCTCTCTGAAGAATCCGAAAAGCATCGCCAATGGCGTTTGATCCTGTAGAACAGGCCACGGAGAGAGCAGAAAGGGGACCTTTTAAGCCATATTTTGGAAACCATACACGCTGCCATATTGATGAGCAGCTTGGACACAAAAAACGGACTTAAACCTTTGGGTCCACTTTCTTGAAGTATGGAATACCCGTCTTCGATTGTCTGTGAACCCCCAATGCCGGAACCGATGATGACACCTGCCCTGTTTTTGTCAAATGAGAAAGATTCCAATCCTGCATCTTCAATTGCCATTGCAGATGCAGCAATTCCAAACTGTGTAAATCGATCCATACGCTTTGCTGATTTTTTGTCAATCCATTCTTCAGCTTGAAAATCTCTTACCTCAGCTGCGAGCTTAGAACGAAAATTTGTCACATCAAAACGAGTCACTTTCGCAATTCCGTTTCTCCCAGCCTTTAATCCTTCACAAAACTTCTTTACACCTATACCAATCGGGGTTACAGCACCCAAGCCTGTGATAACAACCTGATGTTCGTTCATGATAAAAAATGCCTTATAAATTACCGCTATTCTATTATTATGGGGATTGACAATCAAGAACTAAAATTAGCGAGCCAGGTCTTCCTCAGTCATTCCAAAATGATGCCCAAGCTCATGCATAACTACTTCTTTAACTCTTTCCTTTATTCTATCTTCATTGCTGCATAACATTTCAATAGGTTTCTGATAAATAGTTATCATATCCGGAAGAACGTTTGAATAATGCGCTCCCCTATTCTTTAGTGGAATGCCTTGATATAATCCGAGAAGAGTCATGGGACTCTTTATCCCTTGTTTTCTGAGTATCTCCTTAGAGGGTCTGTCTTCTACTGATATACTCACATTCTCCATTCTCCGCTGGAATTTCTCTGGCAGTCCGTCAACAGCCTCTGCTACGAGTTTTTCAAACTTATTCATACATTATTTTTACTTGCTTGAAGTAGAGAGGAGCTTCCTCAGAAGAGAGAACCCTTTTAAATACAAGCTTATTTTCTTTCTCCACTAAGTCAGATATATCAAAAACAAATGAAGAATAGTCCCTTGATTTCGGCACTTTCCATAGCCCATAACTTGTAACATTTGATTCGCCAGTTGTGAGCTTATTTATCAATCTTTTTGTGTCTTTTATTTGAGTGCCGTTAATCTCAATTATCAAAGCACTTACATAACCTGCTGGTTTCCTTGACTTAGCCCTTACCAAAAAGGAAAGGTGCGCTTCTTTGACTTCCGGCAGAGCAAAGGAAAAGCTAACTGGTTCCAGAGCAGTTGTTCTGACTTCCCTTTCCTTATGAGTTAATTTAACTTCCTTCTTAAGATGCTCGGTTTTACGAGGTTTAATCTCTTCTTCTATTTTCTCCAGACTTGGCTCCACGTTTCCTGATTCATAGACTATTTTTACCTCTTTAAGAAAAAATGGAGTTTCGGACGAGGCGCGCGGAACTCTGAGAAATATGATTCTGTTCTTATTTTTAATTAAATCAGTAATATCAAAGACAAATAAGGAATAGTCTCCGGAAACAGGGACTGTCCAGATGCCATGAGCATTACACCAATCATTTGTTTCTTCCTCTACCTTGCATTTAAATGGTTTACTTATCAATCTTTCTAACGTCTTTATTCTAGTCCCATTAATATGTATCACTAAGCCCTTTGTATATCCTTCGGCTTTTTCAGGCTCTGATCTTATAAGAAATGATAGATATGTTTTGTATACACCCTGTTTGATGAATGAAAAAACAGCTGGTTTATCGACTGCCAGTCTTAATTCCTCAACTTCTGGACTAAGAACAAGTTCCCCTGCCATTGAAGAATTTCCTATCAGAACAAAACCTAAAACAAGCAATAAAATTCTTAGTATCATGCTACTTCCATGTTTGTCTTTACCTTATACATAACTGGAACCTCTCCGCAATCAGGAAACTTTGGACACTTAATACAATCAGCCCAGATTTTGTGAGGAAGTTCTGCTCTGTCAATTCTAAAAAACTTCTTTTTCTCGAAAAACTCAGGTTTATAAGTAAGCGCAAATACCTTGCTTAGCCCTATCTGGCTCATTTCTTCAATACATGCTTCTACCAGTTTAGCACCTATCCCCTTACCCTGTTCTTCAGTTTTCACAGCAAGAGACCGTATCTCACCAAGATCTTCCCACACAACATGAAGAGCGCAACATCCGAAAATCTTTCCTGCTTTCTCAAATACAAAGAAATCCCTTAAGTTATCGTATAATTCACTTAAGGAACGCGGAAGCATTTTCTCCTTGTTTGCAAATTCCATAATCAAGTTATAAACCTGTTTTATGTCAGCTATTTTTGCTTTTCTTATCATTATTTCTCTTTGCTATCCTCTCTAAAATTATAATAATCATGAAGATACACACGGCTTGAACCAATATTACACCTGCTCCCCATATATTAGCAAAACAAAGCAGTAAAGCATTAATCCCTACACAGAAGGTAACCAGATAAATAAACCATACTGCTTGTCTCTGTGTCATTCCTAGATTAACAAGCCTGTGTGAAAAATGATTTTTATCCCCCTGCAAAATGGCTTTTTTACTCTTAATCCTTACGATCACCACGGATATTGTATCGAAGATTGGCACTCCAAGTATTAAAACAGGCATAATTACAGGAAAGAACGTAGGGCTGTTTTTCGTATAATAGGAACTTACAACTGTTAATACAGCCAGTATATAGCCTATAAACATACTACCTGCATCGCCCATAAATATCCTGGCAGGATACATATTATAACGCAAAAAACCAAATATGCTTCCAGCAAGAACTAAAAGTATTGTTGCAGTGAAAACCTGCCCTTGTAATGCTGTTATCGCGAAAAATATCATAGACGCAATAAACGCCACACCCGCTGAGAGTCCATCCATATTATCCAGCAGATTAAATGCATTCGTAATCCCAACGATCCATATAAGTGTGATAAGACTGCTAATAAAATTATTCTCTATAAAAAGCGTTATTCTTACACCAAAACTAATAAGCAGTAATGCAACCATTATCTGTGCCATTAGTTTTGTTTTTGCAGATAATTTATAAATATCGTCAACCAGCCCCAACCCCAATATAAGTATTCCACTAAACAAAATAACAACTAGTTTGGGTAATACAGCCTTTATTGAAACGATTTCATTGAATAAAAAATCAGGCATTAAGTGGGTTAGAGAAAAAATCTCAGAACCAAAGAAGAGTATCAATAAATTTATAAGTACTGTTCCTATAAATGCTATACATATTGCTACTCCTCCAAGTAATGGTTTAGGTTCTAGATGTATCTTCCATTCCCCTGGCTGATCAAGTATGCTATGCTTTATTGCAAATTTCCGAGCAATAGGAACCAGGATAAGACTTAAAAGGAAGGACACTATAAAACAGCAAAAATAAATTACATACCACATATACTAATCCCCAAATTATGTAAATTCTATGGATAAAACTCGAAATCCGAATATCAAAATCCTAAACAAATCCAAAATCTTAATTTTCAAAATTCCAAACATTGTTTCAGTCATTTGTGCTTTGGTCATTTGATATTGTTTCGTATTTCGTGCTTCGTGCTTCGAATTTAATTTTTTTTGTAATTAGATTATCATATATTCCTTTTATTTTATCAATCATTGTTTCTATGCGAAATGCCGGATCCACAAGTTTTCTGCCATTTATGCCCATTTTCTCTGCTTTTTCTGCATCATTTAGCAAATCTATTACTCTATCTGATAGTCCTTTAATATCTTTAGGCCTAACAAGATAACCTGTGTAGCCCTTATGCACTAATTCCCTGGCTCCATCAATATCAAAGCTCACTACAGGTTTGGACATTGCCATTGCCTGAGGTATAACTCTTGCTAACCCTTCTCTTAATGAAGTATGTACAACTACATCCATTGCAGCAATAAATCTTGGAACATCATCATGCGGGACAAGTCCAGCAAAAATAAATCTATCTTTTAATCCCATTTGCCTAACCCTGTGTTCTAATTGTTCCCTTAAAATTCCGTCTCCTACAATTAAAAAATATACATTCTGCACGCACTCCGAAATATATTTCGATGCGCTGACAAAATATTCATAGCCCTTTAAAGGGAAAAGTCTTGCTACTTTACCTACAACCTTAGCGTCAGGAGACAAGCCGATATTTCTTTTTGCTTGACGGGAATTCGTTCTCTCATCTATAAACTTATCTAACTCCATACCGCTATAAACCGTTCCATATCCATAAACAGGTTTTATGCCTGCAGCCTGCGCTTTTTGAGCCATACTTTCGCAGACAGTAATTATCTTATCTGTGTATTTTCCGGCCAATCTCTCCAAGCGGATATAAATAAAGTTTAGAAACCTGCTCTGATACGGATGAAACGGCAAACCATGTATTGTATGTATGATTACACCGCGTCCTGCTAGTTTTGCTGCAAGTCTTCCAATGATACCTGCTTTTGAGGAATGCGTATGTACTATATCAAAATCATTCATCCTTATTAATTTATATAAAGATAAAAAAGCGCTTATGTCTCTAAAGGGATTTATATTCCTTGTCAGTCCGTTAATGGTTACTAAATTTACTCCGGATTCTTTTGCCTTGCTCACGAGACTTCCTTCAGGGCCTGTGGTAAGGCCTGAAGCTAATGTAACATCATAGGCAGGGTCATTCATCAATCCTTCTACTGTGTACAGTGTATTTTCCTGCGCCCCACCCAGAATCAGGCGTGTAATTATGTGGAGAACCTTTACTTTTTCCATAACAATCTATCTATTCCTATTGATGCCAGCACAATAACAGCAGGCATTAGGGGAAGTCTGAATCTCATAGTACCGTAGAATACCATACAAAAAATGCCAGTATATACTATAAGGCAGTACAAAGGTAAAACAAGTTTCCAGTTTCGTATACTCAAAAATATTCCAATAAGAAAAAATGGAAGGATCAATCCATAAAAAAATATGCTTATTAATTTGTATTTTATGTTGGTGAAGCCGGATGTCCAATAAGGAAAAACCCTCCACAATCTCCCAGCTTTTTTTACACTCATTTTAAGAAAAGTCACAGGGTTGTGTCTTATAAACTCCAACCCTTTCTTAAACATGTATTTAGATGCTTCAACTTCTTCCATGCTTCCTGTCTCTTCCGGCTCTATAAAATCAACGTGTCTAATGCACCCGCCAGTTTTATTCATCGGGTTATTCCCGCTGTAAAAAACTCGCCCTGCTTCAGTAGTAATAGGAATAATTTTCTCAAAAACAATATAGTTTCTTATAGTCCAGGGCAATATTACTAAAAACATAGTTACTAAAATTATGGCACTGCCTTTAAGTCTGCGTTTAGGCACCCAAAAATAGCACATTAAAAAAAACAGTCCAAATCCCATTGCAATAGGTCTTGTAAGCGCTGAAAGTCCCAAAAATATACCCGCTAATAATGAGTCTTGATAGGAACCTCTTTTTACAAATCTGATTAAATATAATAAGGATAAACAGGAAAGAAAAACAAACAAAGTCTCTGTAAGAACATATGCGCTATAGAAAACATAAAAAGGATAAAATACGGAAATGTATGCCGACACTATCGCAACTCTCTTAGTGGCAATCTCTTTGCCAATTAAATAGGTAATAACAGGAACTAGAGAACTTATACAAACTTGAAAAATTCTTGCCGGCCAGTAACCTTGTCCAAAAAACTTAAAAATTCCGGCAAGAATAAATGGAAAAAGTGGAGCTCTGTTTGCTAGAAGGTTTGAATCAGGCAACATGTTGAATCCACTACCAGAGGCAACGTTTTTTGCAATCAGAATGTATTGAGCCGCATCGCCAAAAAGAGAATGCTCAATGTGCATTATGTGCTGAGAAAAGAAATAGAGATATATAAATCTGACAATAAAAGAAAAGAGGAAAATAAACAGAATCACTTGAACCTCTTTAAAAGCCCACTCACAAATCCGAAAGCATATGAAAAATGAGTTAGAATTATCCCAGTAAATATTGTTATTCTTTTTTTTATGCTCCCATTAGTAGCAGTAAGCAGAAGTAAAAAATAAAGAAGAGTAAAAGATATATAAATCCATTTTAGTAACGAGCTAAATAGTAAAGAGAAAGCTCCTGCTGAAATAAATGCAAGAAAGAATACAGGAATAAAGTAATATAGCTTATCAAAGGTAAAGTCCCTCTTAATAACGCCTGCTTTATCCTGTCCGTATCTCCAAAACTGTCTCGCATGAGGCAAGAACAATGGCCTTCTATGATGATATACTATTACAGAAGGTGAATATAATATCTTCATATTCTTCTTCCTTATACGAAAGCACAAATCAGCATCCTCAGCTGTAAGAAATCTTTTATTAAACCCTCCTATATCTTCCAATATCTTCTTTCTTGCAAAAAAATTACAAGAAGGAAGTTCCAGACAGAAATGTCTATTGCCTGTTTTATATCTGTCTGCAAATTTACCTGAGCAGATTTTTTTTGCGAGAATCTCTCCGCTTAATTTTTGATAAAAGCTGTCTTGTGCAGGAGTCAAATTCGGCCCACCAAGTACACCTATAGATGTGTCATCTAATAAAGGCATAGCATTCTTCAACCAGTTTTCATCAGGATATGCATCAGAATCCAAGAATGCACATATGTCCCCTTTTGCATTCTTTATACCTATGTTTTTTTTCTCAGCAGGTGTGACATTTCCTGTTGAAATAATGTCAATTCCCTCTATAGAGGTTTTTGGCTTCTTATCTGGCAATAATATTATCTCAAAGTTTTCATAATCTAATTTTTTGCTCGCATCAATACATTCAAGAGCATATTTGTTAAGCTCTCCTGCAGGAACTATTATTGATACAAAGAGTTGCTTAATCCCCATTCCTTTTATTATATCTCCCTCTTTTTTTATTTATCTTTAGCTTAATAAGTTCCATCAAGATGTTTGGAGCATCAGCAATACTTAACTTACTCCCTTCTTTATCATTCCATATTACAGGTACTTCTTTTACAGTGTATCTATTTTTTTGTGCAAGAAGTAGAAGTTCGATATCAAAGCAATATCCATAAAGTGTCTGTTCTTTGCAAATTGTTTTAGCTACATTAGCTTTGAATCCTTTAAACCCGCATTGAGTATCCAAAAAATCATGTGTTATAAATCCCTTAACAATGCTGTTGAAAAATCTCCCAACCCCCTCTCTTAACTTAGGCTGTGAGGTTTCTATCTCTGCTCCTTTTGCTGCTCTTGAGCCTATGACTATATCTACTCCTTCTTTTAATTCCTTAATTATCAAACATATATGCTCAGGTCTGACAGCAAGATCTGCATCAGAGAATAAGATATACTCGCCATTTGCCTCTTCTATGCCTCTTCTTACAGAATACCCCTTTCCAGTATTCTTTAAGTTTCTAATTGTCTTTATAAAACTATATTTAGTGCTATAATTAATTAACAAATTCTCTGTATTATCAGTGCTTCCGTCATCTACTATTATTATTTCATAGGCATAATCTTGTTTGGTTAAATATTCAATGAACTCATCAAGTGTGTTTGATATTCGTATCTCTTCATTATAAGCAGGGATGATAAGTGATAAAAGCACCGCTTTATTCCTTTTCATGTCACAACAGTATACTTAAAACAGCGTTTAATTACAATTTGGAAATCTTGTAAAACCTGCAAGCATTAGCTATAATCAGGAAAACACAGGTCATAAAGAATGAAAATTGGCGTAGGGTTTCTACCCACTGAAAACAAAAACAGCATTCCACTTTTAAGTCAAAATAGGCAATTCCAGTACTTTTCAAATCCAACCTACATCTATCCTTTAATCCCAGCATCAGCAGTTACTTTGCTAAACAAGAACAAATACAATGTGGCTTTTCTTGATTGTATTGTTGAACATGTTTCCAGACAAGGATTTTCTGACTTTATAAAAAAAGAGGAAGTCTCTCTCTTTGCATTTGAGACAAAAACTCCTGTTATTAAAGAACATTGGGCATTCTGCAACTGGCTTAAACAAACGCATCCTGATCTGATTCTGGTAGTTATGGGAGACCATGTTACTGCTCTGCCTGAAGAGACCCTTGAAAACTCAGATATAGATTATGTTATTACAGGTGGCGATTATGACTTTCAACTGCTTGCATTATGTAATTACTTAACTGGCAAAGGAGATTTACCAAATGGTATATGGCATAAAAAAAACAATAAGATTACTAATTCTGGTCCATTCCAGCTAGAACATAATCTGGACGAATTACCTATAATTGATAGAGAGCTGACAAAATCTCATCTCTACAATATCGAATACAATATTAGACAGAGGCCTTTTCTTTACACAATGGCAGGAAGAGATTGCCCATATCATAAATGCAAGTTTTGTTCATGGACAACACTTTTCCCAAAATTCAGAGTGAGAAGTGTAAATAATTTTATAAGCGAGATTGAATCCTTGGTTAGCAGATATAGAGTAAAAGCCATCTTTGATGATACGGGAACCTTTCCCCGAGGAGACTGGCTTGAGAATTTTTGCAATGCAATGATAAAAACACGTCTTAATACGAAAATATCCTTTTCCTGCAATTTCCGTCTTGATTGGATATCTAAGGACAATGCGAACCTTATGAAAAAAGCAGGCTTTGATCTTTTAAAGGTAGGCTTAGAATCAGCAAATCAGGAAACTCTCGATAAATTAAACAAAGGCACAAAAGTTCAACAAATTATAGACGGATGCAAAGCTGCTAAGTCAGCAGGTTTGAATATACACCTCACTATTATGGTGGGATTCCCATGGGAGAGGGAACAGGACGCTCTGAACACTTTAACACTTGCTCAAGAACTTATGTGTACCGCTCAGGCAGATATTCTTCAGTCAACACTTATTGTGCCCTATCCTGGAACTCCTCTGTATAATGAATGCATAAAAAATGACTGGTTTCTCATTGACCCAAAAGACTATGAAAAGTTTGACATGTCAGAGCCAATATTGAGAACAAAAGACATGAATCCTCAGCAAATTAAAAATATTTGCCAGAGTATCTACAAAATCTATACAAATCCACGCTATATATGTAAACGTTTAGGAAGCATACGTTCATTGAATGATTTATTATACAATCTCAGAGGACTTAAAGCTGTTCTCGGACATTTACAGGACTTTAGAAAGTGACAGATACAAGATATATAAAGGCAAGGAGGATCTTAAATACTATAAGGTTTGGAGAATTCTATAAACTTTATAGTAGTATCTTAGAGAGCTTATCTAGAAGCTCTAGAATATTATATCTGGGATGTGGAAAACAGATTGCAGGAGAAGGATATCCTAATCCAGAGGTATTCGGTATTGATATAGATTTTAATGCATTAAAGGATAATAGCATTAAGTGGAAGTGTAGAAGTAAGGCAGAAAATCTACCTTTTAAGGTAAATTCTTTTGATCTTATCGTGGTTTTTGATGTGCTTCACCATGTGGAAAATTTAGAGAATACTATTTTGGAGATACACAGATGTTTGGGAAAGGGAAAATATTGTATAATTGCTGATATAACTGAAAACAATCCAATTCACAGACTGGCCAGAAAATTTGTTAAAAAATGGAGAGGCATGAAGATAGAGCAGTACTTCTATCATAATGACCTGCAAGAGTTACTTGCCCAACATTTTATAATTAGAAATGAGACCGTAACAGATTCTATTCTATGGCTGTTCGATGTTAATCTTTGCATGTGGAAAATCCCCTTGCTTATACAGAGGCCTTTTATCTATCCTCTTTTATACTTGGAATGGATATGGAGGAGGCTTTTCCCAAACTGGGGGCTGAAATCTATATTTCTGGTTAAAAAGAGGTAATAGTTATGAATATTAAAGAGAAAATTATATTTCTTACACTCGTTTTTATCATGTTTGGAGTAAACCTGTTGGGAATTGGCTGGGGACTTCCTTCTAAAGAGAGAAATAAGATCTGCTTCTCCACTAAACAGTCCTTGCAGGCACATATTAACCTATTAGATCCAAAAAAGATAAAAGAAGCATGGAAAAGCTGGGGGCCATATGACCTTATGCATCCAGAAGAAAGATGGAAAAGACTTCCCCGTTCTCTCTTCAATCCTGTCCGTTCCTATCATCCTGATGAATATGGAATAATAAAAGTGCTTTCATATATGAATCCCAAGAAGTTAAAACTCAAGCCTTTTACATTTTCAATGGGAGGAACACAGGTGTATTTAATAGGACTTATTCTCGGGATTCTCTCTTTAGTAAAGGTAGTTGTCCTGACTACTGATATTAAGTATTACTTTCTAAACCCTGAAGCTATGGCGCATATCTTTCTTGTAGGACGTATTATAAATGCAATATATGCGACAGGAACAATAGCGCTTACCTATCTAATATCCAGAAGATTTTGCGCACATAGAACATTTTCAATTCTTGGTTGTATTCTCTTAGGATTCACCCCTTTATTTATTTTGAATTCTCACTACATGTATTTAGATATACCAATGCTCTTCTGGATATACTTTGCTATTTATAATGGGCTAAATATTGTCAAACAGGGAAAACTTAGATCCTATATATTCTCAGGCATAGGAATTGGGCTTGCTGCAGGCAGTAAGATGACAGCAGTTTTTTCTGTCATTATTCTAATCATGGCTCATCTTCTTTACATATATGAGAACAAATCGCAGAAGTTTTTAAGTAAATATTTTTTGTTCGGGATATTATCCTGTGCAGGCGCTTTTTTGTTTAGCAATCCCTTCTTCTTATTTGGGTTACATGGAACCGCACAAGAAGTAAAAACTCTTGGAATTATCAGTCCGGACTTTGAATTTTATGTCTCAGCGCTAAGATATGGTCTTGGCTCAGCTCTATGTATTTTGTGCATGATAGGTATTGGCTCTTTTCTTGCGAATAAAAAAGAAAAACAGTCATTGCTGCTGCTGGGATGGACAGTACTGTACTTTGTGTTCATTTCCATGTTTACTCAGAAATTCTACAGGTATATTCTCCCTGTTGTTCCATGCATAATAATTATGAGTGTGTGCGGAATTAATCTGCTATGGGGAAAATTTAAATCGCTGAGAATTCCACTTTTTATAGTTACTGCTTTTGTATGCTTTATTACATTCTGTTACGGCGGCGCATATCTTAAGCTTATTACGAAAAAAAATGTGCGTACTGAGGCAGGAGAATGGATTGCGGAAAATATAAATCAATCCTCAACTATTGGAATGACAGAGGTTCCATGGCAATATCAAATGCCGCCGATGGATGCAGCCAAATATGAGCTTATGATAGTGGGCAATAACTATTCTGCATTGCAGAAGAAAAAGCCTGAGTATTTTATAACATCCAATACGCAGTATGGATTTAGCCACACCATCCCAGAGATAAAAAAAGGTTCTCTCTCTATAGGATTCTTTCACGATTTATTTACATCCCGCGAGTATGAGATATACAAGGTATTTTATAATCCTCTTTCTTTCTTAGGAATTAGATTCAACCAGTTTAAAATGTCGCAAGATCTTTGGTATATAAACCCGATTATAGTGGTACTGAAATCTAAAGAGATATAGAATTGATATATCAGAACTAAAACTTTAATAATTAGGAGAATATATAATATGAATAAAAAAATATTCAAAGAATACATTAATTCCTTGCCGAAAAATGCAAAGGTTTTGGATGCTGGATGTGGAATGGGGAATATTTCTAAATATGTTCATGATATTAGGAGCGACTTGGAAATATATGGAATAGACGCTGACAATTCTTTGAAGAATAAAGTCCCTGATTATATTAAATTTTTTAATATGTCGGTGGATAATTTAGGTAATTTTGAAGATTCTTTTTTTGATTGCATTCTGTGTTTTCATGTTTTAGAACACTTACATAATCCAACAAGAGCTATATCTGAATTCTATAGAGTTTTAAATAAAAATGGTGTCATTTTTGCTGAAAGCCCTCATTGGACATCGGCTATAACGCCGATTGGGTTCAATTTTTACGACGATCCAACACATATCCGCCCTTATAGTAAAAAAAGTTATCGTATACTATTCAAACAATTTTCTATAAAATATATTTCATTTGAAACGCCGGTTTTTTTCTATTTAGCAAAGTTATACGATTTAGATAAGTTATATAAAAAAATAAATTTTTGTTTGGTTATATTTTTAGAAAAATACTTAAAGCTATTGGGATATATAAGACAGCAGTATTCCTTGTAGCAATTAAAAAATAGACAAAGTGTTTGGTCCTATTAAGCTCATCAAGTAGTGAATCTAGCATAAACATCTCCACAAATGCTCTTATCTGATAAACTAGTAAGGATTCTACAGATTTCACCACTGGTAATCCAGCTTGATAAACCCCACCGCATTGATTCTTCTATTGAGTAATTAAATTCTCCATATCCAATCTTCACAAGGTGCTTTATACAATAAATGGTGGAATTAATTAATTCTGATGTAAACTCAAAGGAAATCGTTCCGATTGGTTGAGATAAACCTCTTAAAACCTGCAATTCAAATCCCTCAACATCAATTTTACAGAAGGCAGGTTTTCCATATTCTTCAATTAATTTATCTAAAGTAGTTATTTTGACTATCACAGTTTTGTCCCACTTGCAAGCCCACCATCTTTTACTGACTCTGGTACTATTTACCCACTTCTCTGACATTGATGAAAGAGGATGAGCATTGTTGAGCATTAATTTTCCTTTACCTTCTTTTTCGCCAACTGCCTTTTGTAGAAGAGTTATTCTGCTGTTTCTTTGATATCTCCATTTGAGCTGTCGCATACAGACATCCTGTGGCTCAACCGCTACTACTCTAGCTCCAAGATTAAAGAAAACTTCGGTTCTATTGCCCAGATTTGCGCCGATATCAAAACATAAATCACCTCTATTGATAAATTGAGAATAAAAATTTAATCTTTGTCTATATTTTGGACTTATTCTGGTTAACCAGTCTTTAACAATTTTTGCTATAGGATATATCCCAAATAATAGCAATAACTTGAGAATCATATTTTTAATCATGCTTTTCAATTTTTAAGAAACCTTTCAACAATATTCTTAGCAATCACCCTGTGCCCTTCTGGTGCCAAGTGCCTGTCTATTTTGTAATATAATTGTTTGTTGCTGTTTTTTCTTAGTGCGTTTAAAGGATCAATAATACTTATTACGGTTTCGAACCTTCCCTTTATTAAATTGTTAGGTCTTTTTAAATCAAATGGCTCTTTTGACAACTTAAAGTCTCCGAGTAATTTCTCCCAGGTTTTTGGATAAACCTGTACTGAGTCAGGAATAAGAAGCAGAATAATCTTAATGTGATTATTAACAGCTATTTGTATTATCTCTTCAATTTGGTCAAAATTTGTTTTGAACTCTTCATCCGTATTGTTTTTATCAAAAGTATTTATAATATTCGGAGGAGAAGGGTATGGCATGAGACCAATTTTTGCAAATAGAAGATGAAAACGATAGGATCTTTTTATCCTGTTTCTTATAAAGATGTAGCTCTGGACATGCTCCCCCAGGAAAACCTTGATCCTATGCAGTTTTTTAATTGCTGTTTTTTCTCTTACTGTAATTATACCTATGTTTCCTGGTTCAAGATCGTTCCCAATAAAAAGACCGATAATTACAATGTCCGGTTTGAGCTTTAATGCATAATGTTTAAAATAAGAAAGGTAGTTATCTATACTGTAATTATTAACTCCAGCATTTATAACTTCATATTTTTCCCCTTCAGAATATTTATTTAATAGATTTTCTAACTGTCTGGGATAACTGTCGCCTTCATTTACACCATGACCCATTGTAAAGGAGTCTCCAATACAGATAATTCTTGTAATGTTTTTTTGCTTAGATCTAATTTCAGGACTTCTCAATCCATATGAATTTGTTTTTACCACAATGTCAAATTCTCCCCATGTCCATCTTGATTTGTAATTTTCTTTAAGTTTAAAGCCGCACAGGTTGTCTTTCTCAATGTGGTTTTTAAGTTCAATCATAAGATTCTGGGGAAAGAAAGTTCTTATAGCTCCTTCAAATATTGCAAAAAATACCAGAATAGCAAGTAATGCTAAAGATAAGTTAAACATGAATTTTTTTAATTTTATAAACGTTCCGCTGTCTCTGGATTGAGAGGATATTATAAGTATCTTCATTGCCTTAGACTTCTTTGTTTTATAATGGTATGGTATATTATACATGGATTAGGGGAAATAATAAAAAATGTTTTTTTCTATTGTTATACCGGCCCGAAATGAAGAGAAGTCTATTAAAAAAACTGTATTAAATCTTTCGCAATCATTGCACGAGAATTCTATAGACTCTGAAATAATTATCGTTGATGATGGCAGCACTGATAAAACAGAGGAAGTAGTGAAGCGTATTATAGCAGCAAACAGTTCAGTACGTTATATAAAGAATATGCATCTTCATGGATTTGGCTTAGCAGTCAGGAAGGGATTAGAAGTATATAGAGGAGATGCAGTTGCAATATTTATGGCAGACGGCTCGGACAGCGCAGAAGATGCTATAAGGTGTTATAAAAAGTTAGAAGAAGGTTATGATTGTGTGTTTGGATCCAGGTTTATTAAGGGAAGCAAGACCAGAAATTACCCTGTTATAAAACTAATATTGAATAGGATTGCTAATTATTCCATAAAAATATTATTTGCATTGAAAACAAATGATGTAACAAATGGTTTCAAGTGTTACCGCAGAAAAGTAATAGAAGGAATAAAACCTATATTATCCGTTCATTTTAATTTGACAGTAGAGCTTCCGCTTAAAGCCATTGTTAGAAAGTATTCTTATGCGGTTATTCCAATAAGCTGGCATGGCAGAGAAAAAGGAATGGCAAAATTCAAAATCAAAGAGATGGGCAGTAGATATGTGTTTATAATTTTATATGTATTACTTGAAAAATGGCTTTCTAAAGGTGATTATATCCAGCGAGAAAATAATTGAAGATAATCTTCATTTCAATTTAAATAAGTACAATTTATATTTATATTCATGATACTTGTGAATATTCTTAAAACTTTCTCTTAATCCCTTAAGTGAGTTTTCTTCATAAAGATACTTCTTAGTCAATATAATTTCTCCATTTTTCTCCATCCACTGCTCAAAATTTTCCCTTGGTCTTTCAGAATGGAGGAGTATCCATAATCGTTTATGTTTTTCTCCGTATTTTCTGATCTGCCCCGGACTGTCAAAAGAATCTATCCTATAAATCGGGAGAGTGCCTCTGTAATAATGAGGAAATCCCTCCATAAGTCTTCCCATGATAACAGCATCAGAAGTATCTTCTTTCTTTGATACATCTTTTGCTATTTCTCGCCATGGAGTCACCATATCAACGTCAAAATACTGCCTGTTTGTAAAGTAGTTATAATTTGAATATGCACAAGCTAGTATAATTACTGCACCGACAATCCACTTGAGCCATGAATATCTCATTCTTACAATACCTGTTGCCAGTATCAGACAAAAAGCAGGTAAGCTTACTAACAATTGTCTTGGTGCATATAACGGCAGAAACATGCCTATAATGAATGGGATAAATAACCAGAATAAAATTATTTTCTTATATTGATTATGTTCTCTAAGTAAATAAATCACTCCATAAATAAATATAATAAAAGTTGCAAGCAATGGAACTACGATATATAAATTAAAAGGATAGACAGTCTGTCCAAGAGTAAAATTATAGAAAAAGTATGCTGTCTTGATAAAATAACCGAAAGTTGACGAGGTATATGGTTGATAATTCCCCCAATAACCTTTTGATCTAAATAAAAGATTTATTGTCATCCATGGAAGAAATAAAATCAAC
>JAHJDO010000119.1 GCA_018812485.1 bacterium
ACTGTAGCTGCTTTTCTGTGCTCACTTTTCCTCTCTCCCTGCTGTGTCCAATAATAGGTATAACAATACGGCTTTCTATCTCCCTCCTGCGCTACCATCAGATAATCCATGCCCTCGCCTTCTCTTCCTGTCTTCGGGTTATTGTCCCTGTCGAGATACATGCGCACCATACCGTATGAAGGACAGTCCTTCTCAAAGACAATTTTGAACAGGTAATTGTCGTCTCTTATGTTTGCTATCCGGATGGAACTCACATGACTTGACGGAGAAGAATATACCTCATGGAGATTATTCAAGTCTTCCGCTGATACGCCAAGTAAATTCATCTCTTCACTGATTAGTTCCGATGATTCTGCTCGTCCAATACTCAAGAAGATTACAATGACTGTAATCAGAGCGCCTATTATATACTTGTACATTTTATCTTCACCTCCTGATTTTTTATTTTGTTACAGTCGGACCTTCATTATAGCTTTCCTCTACATCCTGCGGACTCAGTTCCTTCTCCCAGATCCTGATCTCATCAATTATTCCGTCAAATAGACCTATCTTCGGCACATGAGTTCCGATGCACAGATATGTGTCAGCCAGTCCCCAGTCAAAGGCATATGTTTTCTTTGAAAGGATACTCTTGCCGTCTACATAGAAATTTTCCGTCGCACCAGGCCTGCCTTTGAAGGGCATTACTGTATAAACGAGATGGTACCATTTGCCTTCTTTCAGTTTGTAGCCTGTATTACTGTGACGCCATATAAGCACACCATTCCAGAGGCGAAGCAATAATCCACCCTGCCATTTAGCAAGGACAACAGTGAGTCCCTGAAGAGCAGGTTCATACAGCTTTATCCATGCCTCAACACTCAGGACACTTGGCCCTCTTTCACCTGCCCAGTTAATACTTTCAGGGCAAAAACCAGATGCCTGTTTCTCACGCTTAAGCTCTATGCCTTTTTCGCCTGGTGTTTTCACCTGAAAGTAATTCTGCATCTTGAGGCGGCTTTTCCACTTCCCCTCACTGACAAAGATATCTCCATCTTCAGACGGAGAGTTAAATGTCCATTTCTCAAGCAGATTAGAGGGTTCCCCGACCGCATATGAAACATCGGCAACCAACAGTAAAAATAATCCTATTACCAGTCCACCACATCCTAAACGCATGATTCTACTCACCTCCTTTTCCTTATTTAAGTAACAGTTACCTATAATTTAGCATATGAACAATTTCTTGTCAAGTTTTTTGTCAAGCACATTTAGAAATGTTCTATTTTAAGAAAATTAGTTATTTCCCTATGCAGAATTTTGAAAATATTCTATCCAGCACTTCATTATTCACTGTTTCTCCTGTTATTTGGCCAAGAGAGTCCAGAGCATTCTTCAGGTCAAGAGAGACAAACTCTTCGGTTAATTTTGTTCTTGTCATAGTATGAATAATATGGGCTAAACTCTTTTGCGCATTTAACAGCGATTCTTTATGTCTCATATTAACACATATAGCGGACTGAGGATTCTTAAACTTAGATAATGCTATATCAAACATCGTGTTCTTGAGCTCATCAATTCCAATTTCCTTCTTTGCGGATATTTTTAAAATTATCCCTTTAGGAACAAGTTTACGAATATCAGATATTTTTGTTTTAGATGGTAGATCTATTTTATTAAGCAGTACAATAGTATGCCTCCCTTTAACAAGTTCAAACAGTTTCTTATCATTGGAATTAATCGTGGTGTTTGCGTCTAACATTAAGAGTATAAGGTCAGCTTCTAAGAGTTTTTTCTTGCTTCTGGCAATGCCTATTCTTTCTACAATATTGCTTACAGGCTGTAAGCCGGCAGTGTCTATTAATATGAAGGAAAGCCCTTGTATATGAATCTGTCCCTCTACTGTGTCCCTTGTAGTCCCTGGAATCTCTGTTACTATGGCTCTCTCTTCCTCCACAAGTATATTCAAAAGACTGGATTTCCCGACATTTGGTTTGCCAACAATAACAGTCTTTACACCATGCCTGAAAATCTCTCCCTGATCAGCAGTATCAATTAAAGATTCAATCTTTTTCTGCATCTTCTTAACTGAAGATAATATTGTACTTCTGCTTATTGAGCTAACTTCATCCTCAGGGAAATTAAGCAATGCTTCTATACGCGCCAGTAAATCAAGTAATTCCATACGTAATTTTTTTATTTTAACAGATAATTTGCCTGATAGCTGCTGCGCTGCTAATTTCAATCCTTTTGACGACATGCTTCTTATCAAGTCTATCACTGACTCAGCTTGTGACAGGTCTATTCTACCGTTTAAAAACGCTCTTTTAGTAAATTCACCCGGCTGCGCTGTACGTGCACCGTGTCCTAATGCAAGCTCTAGAATAGATATTAAAATTAAAACCCCGCTATGACAATTAATCTCCACAACATCTTCTTTTGTGTATGAATAAGGCGACTTCATTATGGAAACCAGTACTTCATCAAGAACAGTTTTTCCCTTAATAATATATCCAAAATGAAGCGTATGAGATTTTTGCTTTTCTAGATTTATGTTTTTCTTTGGCTTGAATATTTTTGAGGCAATCTTTATTGCATCCGGTCCGCTTAGCCTTATAATCCCTATTCCACCCTCGCCAAGCGGAGTTGATATTGCTGCTATTGTGTCTGTGGTTATAATTCGGGACGGCATTATTTATGTTTCTTGCGGATCCAGATTTGCTGACCAATACTGAGGATATTGTTGGTTAACCAATACAGGACTAATCCAGAAGAAAAATTATAAAAAATGAACAGCATAAACACGGGCATAAAAAGCATCATCTTTGCCTGTTTTGGGTCCGCAGACTGGGCAGTAAATTTTTGCTGAAGAATTGTTGTTATACTCATTAAAATAGGAAGAATATTTAAAGGATATACTCCCGGTTTATCTATTAATGCTCCTAAGTAGAATACTGTGTCAGGTAAAGATAGGTCTGTAATCCATCCGGGAATAAAACAGGTTCCTTTTAACTCTATGGCATTTCTTAAAGTTGTAAAAAGCGCGAAGAAAAGAGGCATTTGTAACATCATTGGCAAACACCCGCCAAGCGGATTGACCTTGTTTTTTTTGTATAGTGCCATCGTCTCTTTATTTATTTTTTGGGCATTGTCCTTATACTTATTCTTCAGCGCACTGATTTGCGGTTGAAGTTCCTGCATGGCTCTCATTGACTTATGGCTTTTTATTGTGAGCGGAAACAGAACTATACTCATCAGAATTGTTAATAAAATAATTGCCACTCCATAGTTCCCGGTAATTTTGTGTAAGAACTTTAGAATATGAACGATTCTGAAAAGATTTCCAAAAAAACCAAAGTCAGCAAGCGCTTCTAAATTAACTTCTTGTTTTGCCAGCCTATCCACATTCTTCGGACCTAAATAGCAGTTAATACTGTAAGAAAAACTTTGATTAGGCCTAATATCTGGAATAACTGTTTCCACACAGTTTTGTAATATATTTAATTTGCTTTTCTTAATAACAACTTTTGATGCGGGTTCTACTGGAATTAGAGCATTCAAGAAGTATTTTGTAGATAATGCAGTCCACCATATTTTGCCAATATACGACTGTGTTAAATCTTTGTCTTTCTCTCCGCGGCCAAACGGCTTTTTTATCACCTTATCATTTATATAAGATACAGATTGTAATTCGACTCCTCCTCCCCTACCAGAACTTTGTTCCTCCATTAGCCTGAGACCTGTGCCGGTACTAATTAAAAAACCAGTTTGTTCAATATTCTTATCTGTATTATTTATCAATTCTAGAGTGATACCAATAAGATAACTATCATTTCTAAATAGAATCTTTTTAATTATAGTCGAGCCATCTTTCATATGAGAAACAAATCCAACATAGCCTTCTGGCTCTTTTCCAGAAAGCAAAAGCCCATTACTATCACATTGAAAATTATTAATAACAGACACTTCTCCTTTTACCTGAAAATACGTCTGGAGAGGATAGGTTTGAGTATAATAATTTGCAAATGATACAAGTTCAATATCTTGCGGTACCTTTAGCTTGTCCTGCCTTTTTTCTGATATTAATCCATTAATATACTCTATCTCCTCTTTTTGATATAAAAGGCGCTCCTTCTGCTCTTCTGAGGCAGCTTTGGCAAGTTGCCCGGAGAGTTGTTCTATTCTTTGATTATTCAGCGCAATTGCATTTGGTTTTACTTCAGCTTCCTTATATTCCTTTATCTTATAACTTTTAATTGTCCCGGAAGAGCCTCCTAAAACAATTTTTACTAAATCTGTTTCAACAATGACTTCTTTCTCCTTGACTAAAGGCTTTTTTTCTTCCTCTTTATACACATATTCTTCCTGCTTTTCCTTTCCAACTCTAACTGGAACAGTTCTAACTGGGACAGCTCGAGAAGAGATATTCTCTTCAACAGGTTTCTTTGGCAATTTGGAACTATAATAATGGTTAAATATCAGAAATACTGAAAGAGACAATACAACCGCCATTAATGTTCTTCTGTCCATAAACACTCCTATACTAGTGGATCATGCCCGCCTGCATGAAAAGGATGACATTTAACCAAACGAAGAAAACCTAACACACATCCCTTAAAAAATCCATATTTTAATACGGCAAGTTTTGTATATTCTGAACATGTTGGGAAAAATCTGCATGTAGACTGCTTCATAGGTGAAATATAGTTTTGGTAAAATCGTATAATAAAAACAGCTACTTTATTTAATATGTTCATTGCTTTGTTCATTAAGCCTGCCATATTTTTGCCTTTTTATACAGATTAAAGGCATTTATTTCAACATCATTATATTTGTACGTACTAGAGGAGAGAAACACTTCGAAAACGAGATCAATCCCTTTAACTATGTTGTGTTTATTCAATCTGAAGAACTCCCTTACTAATCTTTTAGCCCTGTTTCTTTGTACAGCTCTGCCTTTGAAGGCTTTTGGCACTCGCACAACAATTCCCAACCTGGTTCTTGATGCATCATTTGTTCTTATATAAAGATTAGCAAATGCTCCACAATGCCTTTTACCATTTGTGAACACAAGCTTGATCTGATTATATTTCTTAAGCTTTTCGTCTCTTGAAAAAGAAAAAATTTTCACAGGCAGGAAGTATCCTACTTTATACAGTCAATCTTGCTCTACCTTTACGTCTTCTTCTTTTGAGAACCAATCTTCCATTTTTAGTAGAATTTCTCTTACGAAAACCTAGTGCCCTATTTCTACTTAAATTAGACGGCTGATACGTTCTTTTAGACATAATAATTTATACTTTCATAAATGCTTATCATTTTAAAAATGAATCCTGATTATACAGAACGCCCTCTAACCTGTCAAGCAGAACGCTGGTACCGTTCTTTCTCGCTATATATACAGCCGCAATACTGCTGACGGTAAAGGCCTGCATCCTTGGAAAGAGATATGCTTTCTTTATATCCCTCTCTAAAATCCTTATAGAAAAAACTAATGCCAAACTCAGCTGCAACTGATTCACCAATGCTTTTAATTAAGTCGTGGTTTTGGTAGGGGCTTATGAGCATTGTTGTAGAAAAGGCATCAAATTTTCCTGATTTTGCAGTTTTCGCTGTCTCAGCTAATCTGATCCTATAACATATTAAGCATCTATTGTTTTCCCTAAATATAACCTGCCTCAGGAATTCTTCAATAGCATAGTCATCTTTTATAATCAGCTTTATCCCTTTTTCTTCAGTGTAATCTTTGAGGCAATTCAATCTCTTAGCATACTCTGTAAATGGATGAATATTCGGATTGTAAGAAAATGCCGATACCTGCATTCCCTGTTCTGAAAGTATTTTATATGGATACGTCAAACAAGGCGCACAACAGGTATGCAAGAGTAGTTTCATAATATCTATTGTAACAAGAAATACATGCCTGTCAATGCTCACATTTTGCTTGACAAAGAATAGCAACATGCTCACACTTCTTAAAGATAAGAGGAGAGTATGGATATGTCTGAAATTTTTAAGATTTTTACGAGCTTTGGCGCAGGGCTTCTATCTTTCTTCTCACCCTGTATATTGCCTCTTATTCCTGTATATATCTGTTTTATTACTGGTCTCTCAAGTGAAGAATTGGGTGATTCAAATAACAAAGACTTCAAAAAAAGAAAACTAATTCTAACAGAAACCATTTTATTTGTTCTTGGTTTTTCATTGATTTTTGTTCTTATGGGTGCTTCAGCCAGCCTTTTGGGCACATATCTTTTTTCTAAACAGAAAATCATAAGAATTATTGGAGGTATAGTAGTTATTCTATTTGGACTGCATATCAGCGGACTGTTTAATATAAAGTTCTTGCAGTATGAAAAAAAACTGCATCTTAACAGCAAGCCTGTAAACAAGTTCGGCTCTTTTTTAGTAGGCGCAGCTTTTGGTATTGGCTGGACACCATGTGTTGGTCCTATATTAGGCAGTATTCTTATGCTTGCAGCTAATGATGCTACTTTAAGTAAAGGCATTCTGCTATTGAGCTTTTATTCTCTGGGATTGGGCTTGCCATTCCTTTTACTCAGTATAGGGATAGGAAAGACACTGATTCTATTATCCAGGATAAAGAGACATTTCAGACTAATTTCAAGCATAAGCGGTGTATTGCTTAGTGCTATTGGAATATGGATTATAGTTGGGGCACTCAGCAATAATTATTAATTTTAATTTTTAATAAGGAGGAAGAAAAATGCAAAAAAAGACAATTAGTATTTTAATCACAGCCTCATTAACAATTTTTTCGTTTTTAGTAATAAACACAAGTGCTCAAACTCTATTATGGATCCATGATTATGACCAGGCATTAAAAGACGCTAAAAAATATAGCAGGCCAATTCTAATCAATTTTACAGGTTCAGACTGGTGCGGTTGGTGTATTAGATTAAAAGAAGAAGTATTCAGCAAACCTGCATTTAAAAATTATGCCAGCAACAACCTGATATTACTTGAATTAGACTTTCCCAGAAGAAAACCTCAACCACCAAAGATTAAAAAGCAGAATAACGACTTAGCGAAAAAATATAAAATAAGAGGATATCCCACTATAATATTAATTGACCACAAGGGTAACGTAATTGCAAGAACAGGTTATAGAAGAGGAGGCCCTGATAAATACATTGAACACTTAAAAGAATTAATATCACAAAAACCTAATTAAGAACGATAATTTTTATATAACGTCGTTACTAGCATATTATATCTTTTAGTTTGATTATATTATCTATAATAAAATCCGGTTCTGCTCTAATTATATCCTCTTTTTTGCTTACTCCATAAGTAACAGCGCAGGTGAGTATACCTGCATTTTTACCGGCTAATATATCTATATCCATATCACCGACCATTATAGATTTTTCCTCATTTATATGAAATCCCTGCATTGTTTTACATAAGTGGAATGGAGAAGGTTTTATGTACTCAACTTCATCTCCTCCTATGATATTCTCAAAATAATCATATATTGCCAACGACTTTAAATTAGATACAACTTCTTCATGATTTTTATTGCTTACAACAGCCTTTTTCTTATCTTTAAAATATTCAAGAACTTCTTTTACATTCGGATATAGAATGGAGTTATCCATAGAATGTTTTTTGTAGTATTCTCCAAACACAGAAACAGCTTCTTTTAGAAAATTTTGTCTATCTCCCAGTAACCTTTTTACTAAATGTTCTCTCCCTTCTCCGACATAAGAAGTTATCTCTTGGACGCTTTTTTTCATAAGCCCAAAATTCTCTAAAGTAAAATTGCCGGCATTGGCTATATCTTTCATTGAATCAACCAGCGTGCCGTCCAAATCAAACATAATAAGCTCTATATTCTTTTTCATATTTTCAAGAAGTCTTTTACCTCATTTACATCAAAAGTATGTCTGCATTTTGGTAAAGCATTGATAAACGATCTTCCATAATATCTGGTTTTAATCCTCGGGTCCAAGATTCCCACTACGCCTCTATCTGATTTAGTTCTTATTAGTCTTCCACATCCTTGTTTAAACATCATTATTGCCTGCGGTACCTGATACTCCATAAAAGAATTCTCATTTCTTGATTCCATAAGTTCCATTTTTGCTTCTGTTATAGGATCATCTGGAACAGAAAAAGGTAATTTTGTAATGATTACACATTCCAAAGATTTTCCCGGAACATCTATACCCTGCCAAAAAGTAGTTGTTCCCAATAAAACAGAATTCTTATTTTCTTTGAAATTTGCAAGTAACTCGTAACGAGGTTTATCTCCCTGCCTCAATAAATTTATATCTTTGTAACTTAAGATTAAATCATTAAATATAACATTTAACATTTTGTAACTGGTAAATAATATAAATATTCTTCCTTTCATAATATCTATTATCTTTTTGATGTGTTCAAGAACCTGCCCCTGGAATACTTCAAATTTATGGTTTGGGTCTTCCATCTTTTTTGGAAGATATAAAAGAACATTTTTCTCATAATTAAAAGGGGACCCTAGCAACAGTTCATCACAGTCTTTTATCCCGAGACGCTTCTTTATAAATCCAAAATCATTATTTGTAGATAATGTAGCAGAGGTAAGTATAATTGGTTTTATTTTGCTGAATAATTGCTTGTCTAACTCCTCTGCAATTTCTATCGGAGCAGCAAAAAGCGAATATTTTACGGCTCTTTTCCCCTTTGATATTTCAATCCAATAAACATAATCGTCCTTTGTGTGATTTAAAATAAACGACATGGCTTTTGATATATCAACACACCTTTTTGCATACGATTTTATTAAAATCTCATCTTCTTCGTCTTTTATATAATTTAATAATTCAGATAAAGAGCCTGCAAGACGTTTTAATGGTTCTTCCATGTAATTAAAAACGATACCTTTTGTCCTTATCCTCTTTGAGTCATTTTCCGTGCCGAACATTTGGCTTATCTCATGAAAAAAATCACGAGACGCTTGCTCTGACTCGGTCAAGTATTCCTTGATACTTTTTATCGTTTGTCTATTTAGATTCTTGAATTTGCTCAATAGTCCTTTGTTTGTTTTTGGATTATATATTGAATCAAACAGATATTTAATTTTTGAATTGCTTAGGTCTATGCCAAGGTAACTTGTTGCTACCTTTTCCAGTGTTTGAGCCTCATCAAATACCACAGCATGAAAATTTGGCAAAACCTGACCACCTGAGGCAAGATTAGTAAAAAATAGGGAATGGTTTGTTACTAAAATATTGGATTTTCTCTCCGTGTTTTTCGCTCTTTTATAGAAACAATCATCTTTAAAAGAACACTTTTTTCCCAAACATAAATCCGATTCTCTGCATACATTATTCCATACCCCGCTTTTGGGAATAAAATCTAAATCCGATTTGATCCCCGATTTGGTTTTAGAAGACCAGTCAAGTATTTTCGTCATCTCATTGAACTGAGTATCCGAATCAAGCAAATCGTATGCATATTTACTGTTCAGACGTCTTAAACACAAATAATTTTCAGAACCAAGACATAACGCGTAACTAAATTTTATCCCCAGCGATTTTTTCAAAAAGGGCAGATCTTTTGAACATAACTGATTCTGGAGTGTCTTTGTATAAGTTGAGATTATAACTTTATTATTATTTCCAGCGGCATAAATTATAAAAGGTATCAGATACGCAAGGCTTTTCCCTATCCCGGTGCCTGCTTCTACTACCAGGTGTTTGTTGAGTTTAATAGCATCGTCAATCGCTTCTGACATTTGAAGCTGCTGAGGTCTTAATTCGTAACCCCGCAATCTTTGAGAAATAATACCGCCACAGTCTAATGCGTTAATAACTTCCCTTCTCTATCTGCTGTTATATACTCCATACAAAAATTATCCTTGCCGATTAACGCCTGAGTTGCATAAATTGTTGAGACCATATTTGGTTCTGTGGGATCAATAATTGCAGTATCAAGCCCGGCATTGATCATCAGGCTTAAGAAAGTCCTGTTAATATGGTTCCTTTTAGGCAGGCCAAAGGATACATTGCTAAGACCGCATATAGTATGCGCTCCTTTTAATTCCTTCATTATAATGCTCACTGCCTGAAGCACATAACTTACCTGCTCAGGATTTGTGCTTATTGGCCTTATTAATGTATCAAAATAAACTCTGTCCAGAGATATGCCTTCAGACATTAATTTATCTCGCAACTTCCTTGCTACATCAACCCTTTTTTCAAGATTATCAGGCATTCCTGAATCATCCATAGTAAGAGCCACTACCTTGGTATTATATTTCTTAACCAATGGCAAAATACTATCAATTCTATTCTTTTCTCCTGTTATAGAATTAACAATAGGAACTTCGTTCTTATTCCTTTTAAGCGCAGCTTCAATAGCCTTAGGATTGGCACTATCAATGCACAATGGTTTATCTGTAACTTCCTGCACAATGTCCACAAGCCATTCAATGTCCCCTACTTCTCCTGATACACTGGTTCCCGCATTAACATCTATATAATCAGCACCTGCCTTATCCTGCATTCTGGCCTGCTCTTGAATATATGCCTTATCTCTTTCGCTGACAGCCTTGTTAATATGCTTTCTGCTTGTATTAATTCTTTCTCCAATAATTTCCATTTACGTTGTCTCCTTTTTTGTAATTAAAAAATTATATCATCAATGCATGTGCCCAGCAATATTTTTTCTGGATACTTTTACGTACTTATACCAGAGATGGATACTATCTGGGCAAAGACCTCTTCAAAATCTTTTGTCTTACATTTATAGTCGACTATATCTGAAAACGCCTTATCAGATGAATTAAACGCTATAGAATACCCGCTGGATTTAGCCAAGGGTATGTCTCCGGCGCTGTCCCCTACACTTATTACCTCATGTGGTTTGACACAGAATCTTTTCATTATCTGTCTTGAAATTTTACCTTTCTCCCCATGATTTATGTTTATTTTAACTCTGCCGGTTAGAATGCCTTTTCGGGAAACAATCTGGTTAGATAAAACATAATCAAACCTTAATTCTTTTTTTGCCCTTTCGGCCATATATTGAAGCCCCGTAGAAATAGCAGCTATCTTAAACCCTCTCTGTTTAAGTCGTTTTATACAGGATGGGACATTACTAGCGTAAGGGAGTTCCTGAAAAATTTCTCTGACTTTTTCTTCTGACAGCCCCTTCCAATGAGCCGCGTCAAGTTCACAGAATTTTCGGTAACTTAACTTGCCGGCCAGAAACTGTTTCTGATACTGGAAGGCAAGCGTATCCCATAATTCAAGCCTTTCATGGATATATCTCCACGAACTTATATGCTTAGTTATCGTCCCGTCAATATCAAATATTATAAGTTTATATTTCACAGTCAGCCGTTTGCTTTAACCTGCCCGCCAGCTGGCCGCAGGCCGCTTGTATATCCTTGCCTTTGGACTCGCGCCGGGTCACCTTTATCCTGCCTTGCACAAGCCTGGACATAAATATATCTATGTCTTTTTTAGAGGGAGGCTGGAATCCGAGACCGGGTACAGGACTACAGGGTATTAAATTCACCTTTGCCTTCAACCTTCTGGCTATGACCTCAAGCCCGTCCGCATCTTTTAAGGAATCATTCTTACCTTTTATTAAAACATACTCTAAGGTAAGTATCCGGCCTGTTTTTTTTATGAAATGTTCGCTGGCCTTAATGAGTTCTTTCAGGGGATAACGTCTGTTAACCGGGACAAGCGTATCCCGGAGATTGTCAGTTGCCGCGTGAAGGGATATAGATAAATTAATCTGCAGGCCCAGGTCTGTTAGCCGCCTTATACCTGGAATTACACCGCAGGTTGAAACAGTTATTCTTCTGGCACCGATATCCATGCCTGGCTTAGAATTCATTATCATAATCGCCTTCAGGACATTATCGCAGTTATTCAGGGGCTCACCCATACCCATAAAGACATAATTCGTTATTTTGTGTTTGAGCTTGTCTTTTAAGAACAATATCTGATTGATTATCTCTGAAGGACTAAGGTCTCTTATAAAACCGCCGTGGCCGCTGGCGCAAAAGACACACCCGAATTTACACCCGACCTGAGTGGAAAGACAGACTGTTTTTCTATCTCGGGCGCATATAAGTACAGTCTCTATAAAATTACCATCGCCGAGATTAAACAGAAATTTTTCAGTCCCGTCAGAGGAACTGAGTTTTCCTGAAAGACTTAATGCGCTTATATAATAATCCTGCTCCAGTCTGGACATAAAGGCCTGCGGCAGATTGCTCATTTTCTGAAAGTCACAGACCCCTTTTTTATAGAGCCAAAAAAATATCTGTCCGGCCCGATAACCAGGTTCCCTGATTTCAACAACGGCCTTTTTCATCTCCTCTAAGGTAAAATCTTTTATATCCCTTTTATCCATAATCCCTAGAGAAGGCGGCTGTCCACTGCGTTTCTTATGGCTCTTATATGTTCAGGGGTTGTACCGCAACATCCTCCTATGATATTTGCTCCAGCATTTATGAGTTCAGAAACCTTTTTTGCCATATCCAAAGGAGTCTCTTTAAAACAAGTTTTCCCATGTATTAGTTCAGGAACCCCAGCATTAGCGTGAACAAGAATTGGTTTAGAAGAATACTTTCTCATCTCTCGAACAATATCCACCATAGGTCCAATGCCATTACCACAATTCGTCCCTATAATATCCGCACCTGCCTTTTCTAATCCAAGCGCAGCCTCTTTTATACTTACACCCATCATTGTTCTATATCCCTTTATACCTTTATCAAATGTCATTGTACCAATAGCAGGAACAGCTGTGTTTTCCTTTACAACCTTTATAGCAATAGAAACTTCTTCAAGAGAAGTCATGGTTTCTACGCATATTGCATCTGCTCCGCCTTGTATTTGAGCAAGAATCTGTTCCTTAAATACATCATGCATTTCATCTTCTGTTACAGTTCCCAGCGGTTGCATAAATTCTCCTGTTGGACCAAGGGAGGCCACAACAATTCCTCCGTATTGCAGGGCAGCTTTCTTAGCCAGGCTAACACCTGCTTTGTTGAATTCGGCAACCTTTGCTTCTAAACCAAATTTTGCAAGTTTGAATCTGGATCCGCCGAATGTGTTCGTTAATATCATATCACTTCCGGCTTTTAAGTAAGCTGCTGCAATTGCTTTGACTTCTCCTGGATGAGTTATATTCCATTCTTCAGGGCACTCTCCCACTTTCAATCCTTTATTCTGAAGCATGGTGCCCATAGCACCATCAGAAACTAAAATTTCGCCTTTTTTAATACGGTCAAGTAGTAAACTCATAGCTCAATTCCTTCTCTCGCTTTTATTTTCTTATCATACGGATGTTTAATCTTCACACACCGCGTTACCAAATCAGCAAGCTCAATAATCTCTTTAACTGCTCCTCTGCCTGTTAGAATAAGTTCTGTATTTTGAGGCTTATTTTTAATAAGTTTCACAACTTCTTCTTTATCGAGTAAACCTTTCTTAACCAACAGATTTATTTCATCAAGTATCACTATATCATAATGCTTTTGTTCTATCTCATTAGCAATCTCATCTATGATTTTCCCAAAAAATTCTTTTGCTTCTCTTTTTTTCTCTTGTCCCAACTTTCCGCAAAATGCATAATCATGACCAAAACACTTAATATCAACTCCCAGCTTTTTCAGGACAACTTGCTCTCCTGAACTATCATCTTTTTTCAGGAACTGTATCATATAAACATTTAATCCTCTCCCTCTGGCGCGCACTGCCTGACCAACAGCTGATGTTGTCTTTCCTTTACCATCTCCGGTATATATATGAACAAGTCCCGTTTTTAACATATTAACCCCATTATAGAATATATTATCTTTACAGCAAAGATAAAGTTATCTAAAGTTTTCTCTCTGCACTCTGCAGAATTGTAGGAGCATTTGACTAAATCAATAAAAATTTGGTATGTTTTGTAATAAGGAATCAAGAAAAAACGGATTCCATATATTAATTGTTGGACAAAATAAGGAGGGAAAGAATTATGAGAATTCTGGGAATGACGATCGTTTGTTGTATGGTTGTATTTTTCTCCTGCACTGATGTGGCAACAGGAGACAATGCCCGCGAGGAGAAGGAAGCGAAAAACAGTCAAATCGGTGTTTATAATGAATGGGGGCGATTGCGTGAAGCCTTTATCGGACAGGAAGATCAAACAGTTGAACCGGAGTATGTCCCGGCATTGAAGTGGGTAAAAAGTGTGTGGGATATAGAAAATCTCCATAAATACGGTGGCCGTAAAACCAGTGACGTGCTTCCGGAATTGTCGAAACAGATACAACAGCAATTAAATACGATGGCGAGCATACTGAAAGCTGAGGGTGTGATTGTTCATCGCACCCAGCCCGTGCCATACCCGGAAGAGTTATCTTTTCTGGACAATATCCAGAAAGGGAACATGCTGTTCGGCGGAGCCGGCTACGTCCGGGTCATTGGCAATACTGTTTTGCTGATGAATTCATTCCGGTTACCCTTCCGTCGCAAACAGGTCTGGATGGTCAGGAGAGTACTGGAGCCTTTGTTGAAGGACAGAGATGTAAGATACTGTGCAAGTCCACCTCCGTCACCTCATCATCTTGAACATGATATCTATATTGAAAACGGTGACATCATGTTGGACGGGTTTAATGTTTATGTCGGTCTGTCCGGAAACGCTACCAGCGAAGAGGGGGCAGAGTGGTTACAGCAGTTTCTTGGTCAAGAATTCAAAGTTTACACAATCCCACTTAAATCCGATCTCTTCCACCTCGATTGGGTTTTATCGCTAAACAAGCCCGGTCTCATGACCTATTGTCCGGAAGCATTGATCGAGAAATTGCCGGAGCCTCTTCTCTCCTGGGATAAGATCGAGATAACCCTGGATGAGGCCCGCACTGCCGGAGCGAATAATCTCAGCATCAGTCCAGATACGATCATCGTTTCATCTCAACACGAGCGGATTGCCAAGGAGTATGAAAAAAAGGGCATGCGGGTCATTCGAATTTCGGTTCCGACGACTATCGTATATGGCAGCGGCCCGCGTTGTTTAACGGGAGTATTGAGCCGAGACCACTAAAGAAATGTGCTATGTCCAAACAAATCAGTTCACCTGACGGGGATTGGGCTGTCGCTTTATCCCTGCCAGTGAGTTCTAACGTTAGCGCAATGAAAGCGTAGAAGAACGGGTGTTTGTTGGTTTCTTTAGACCTATTATCGAATATATCTTTTTCATATCGATGCTGTTTCTTACTAATGAAGCTAGTTTATCGTACTCCTTTTCCTTATCGAACAAATCACTCTCGCCCACTTCCGGTAATTGCATCGACTCCCTCATGTTCTTTAGAAAAGCTCTTCTGAAATTATCATTATCAAAAATGCCGTGAATATATGTCCCCCAGACGTTTCCATCACAACTTTTTGTCCCGTCTTTTATGTTAACCCCTTTGCCAGACCTCTCGAATATCTCAAAAATTGGTTCTGCCTTATTGCCTAATAGTGTCTTGCCCATATGTATCTCATAACCATGTATTATGCTTGAGGAGAAAAGGTTATCATATGCTTTTATCTGATGAGTTTGTTTTTCTTTTTTTATTGTTGTAGTTATATCTAACAAACCCATTCCTTTTATGTTTGTTTTTTTAGTTTCAATATGATCCGGATCAATAATTTCTTTACCAAGCATTTGATAGCCGCCACATATACCAATTATAGAAACTCCCTTTCTGCTGTATTCTTTTATTTTTGATGTAAAACCACTCTTTCTCAGAACTGCTAAATCATCTATTGTATTTTTACTACCGGGAATTATGATAACGTCTGCATGTTTAAGCTCATCAGGCCGCTTAATATACTCAAGCTCCACACCGTGTTCCTTCTCCAGCATATCAAAATCTGTAAAATTGGAAATGTGCGGCAAATAAATAACCTTTATTCTTATATTATTTTTATCTTTCAAAGGAGAACTGCTTTTGTAAGGATCAATACATACAGAATCTTCTTCCTGAATCTTTATATCAGTAAAATAGGGAATAACACCCAGAACAGGTTTCTGTGTTCTTTTCTCCAAAAATGTTATTGCAGGTTCCAAAAGACTCCTGTCTCCACGAAACTTGTTTATTAAAAATCCCTTAACACGTTTTTTTTCTTTATTTGATAGAAGCGCTATAGTGCCAACAAGCCACGCGAAAACTCCACCCAGATTTATATCGCCGACAAGGATTACAGGCGCATCTATTTTTTCAGCAATACTCATATTCACAATATCATTTTTTCGTAGATTAATCTCTGCAGGAGAACCCGCTCCTTCTATTACAATTATATCGTTCTTTTCTGCAAGCCTGTTAAAGGCCTTTACCACTGTATCCATCAATTTTGGTTTATGCTTATGGTATTCAACACTATCCATATTTCCGACAGGTTTTCCCATAACAATAACCTGACATCCCACATCCGATGACGGTTTAAGTAAAACAGGATTCATGTCGACTGAGGGCTCTATTCCACAAGCTTCTGCCTGAACAACCTGAGCCCTTCCCATCTCCTTACCATTTTTGGTTACAAAGGAATTTAAAGCCATATTCTGCGCCTTAAATGGCGCTACTTTATAACCATCAGCCGTAAATATTCTGCACAGCGCAGCAGTAACTACACTTTTGCCCACATAAGAACCAGTTCCCTGAATCATTATTGTCTTTGCTTGCATAAGCCTCCCAATGTTCTACTGCAGAACTTTAGCTTTTTCTTCTTCTGAAACTACCAGTATGTATGGCTTAGAAGAAATAGGATTTTTTTCAACTACTACTGTCGTGTCGTAAACATCCTCAATAATCTGATACGTTAATACTTCCTGTGGTGTGCCAACTTTGTGAATAAGTCCATTGTTAAGAAGAATTAATCTATCGCAATATTCGCTTGCCAGATTAAGATCATGCAAAACCACAATGACAGTAAGTCCATTTTGCCTATTTAACCTTCTTATAAGATCTAAAACTCTAATTTGATGTGTTATATCCAAATGAGCAGTAGGTTCATCTAAAAGAAGTAGTCTCGGCTCCTGAGCAAGCGCGCGGGCAATAACTGCAAGCTGTCTCTCTCCACCGCTTAACTCTCCTATAAGCCTGTTCTTAAACCTGAGAGTATCCGTTAAAATCATCGCCTCTTCAGCAATCTCCTCATCGTGTTTACTTTCCAAAAACTGAAACTGCCTGCGGTAAGGAATCCTTCCCAGAAGAACGAATTCTTCTATGGTCATATTATATCCTATCTCCGAACTCTGAGATACAAAAGCTACTTGTTTTGCGAATTCTCTAAATCCAAATTTTAATATATCCTTCCCTTCAAAAAGAACCTCTCCACTCCGAAGCTTAAGTATTTTAGTCATTGCCTTAAGCAGAGTTGTTTTCCCTGAGCCGTTGGGGCCAATTATACCCCAGAGACCTCTCTTTTGTATTCTGAAATTAATCCGGCTAAGTATAAATTTTGAGTCATACCCGCAGGTTAGATCTTTTACCTCAAGCATTATTGCTTGCCCCCTAATACAACTTGTTTTTTGCTAAGAAAATAGACAAAAATTGCTCCACCGATAATTCCTGTAATCACTCCGACAGGAAGTTCCAAAGGAGCAATAATTGTTCTGGCAAGGGTGTCGCAAAGTATAAGAAATGCCCCGCCCGAAAGAGCAGACGTAATAAGAAGTATACGGTGATCTCCTCCAACAAACATACGCATAAAATGAGGCACAACCAATCCAACAAAGCCAATAACTCCCGCAACTGAAACCGCACAGCCTGTGAGTAAAGAGGCAAGTATAAACAGCAATCTCTTTGTCCTTTCTGTATTTATGCCTAAATGCAGAGCCTCTTCTTCCCCTAAAGCAAGCGCATTAAGCTCTGCACAAAATAAGTAAGATATGAATAAACCCAGGGCAGATATTAAAACCACTGTCTTTATAAGAGCCAGATTCGGTTCTTCTAAAGAGCCCATTATCCAGAAAATAATTCCATGAAGATCCTCCGTGCGAGATATAGCCATAATAAGCATAATTAGGGATGAGGAGATAAAACTTATCATTACTCCAGTAAGAAGAAGTCCCTGAATTTTTAATATGCCCTTTCTTGCGCTTAACGAGTAAACAGCAAGAATTACAACGATCGCTCCCAGAAATCCGCTTGCCGGGATGGATAAGATTCCTCCTATTCTATTCAGTTTTAGGACGATATTTAAACACACACCCAAAGCTGCTCCGCCAGAAATACCCAGTGTATATGGCTCTACCAGAGGATTGCGAAACATGCCCTGAAGAAGTACCCCTGCAATGCTCAGAGCGCTCCCCACTGCAAGACCCAGAATAATGCGGGGCAAACGTATGTCAAAAAGGATGCTGTATTCAGTAGTGCCTCTGCCTCCAAGAATTAAAGGTATGATTTTCTTAAAAGGTATACCAGCTGAGCCAACGCTCAATGAAAAAGCGCCTACTCCAAGAAGAATCCCGCATAAAATTAATATACAGATAAGCCAGCGAACTAATTTTCTATTCATTATTCATCCTTTGCGTGGATCAATCCAACTATTTCTTCCAACACCTCAACGAAACTTACTGGTGTAGGGCTGCAAACTTTATCGGAATCAACAATGTAAATTCTGTTGTTTTTTGCTGCGTTTAGAGTCTTGTACTTCTGCCACGTTTTTTTCTCCTGTTCACCTACAATGCCCATAGTCACAATAATTATCACGTCAGGATTTTGCTCAAGAACCTTTTCCCTGCTGTAAAGACCTGTTTTTGCCCCAGAAGTAATATTTATCCCACCGGCAAACTTTATGAAGTCATTAACGAAAGAATCGCTTGTTACTGTAAATAAAGGTTTTGCTCCTACTTGAACAAAGACTTTAGGTTTAGGTAAATCTTTCACCATCTCAGTGATAGAATTCACCTTTTTTCTAGATTGACTAAGAATTCCCTCTGCCTCATTTTCTTTGCCAACAATTCTTCCTAGTTCTAAGAACTGATCGCAAATTTGGGAGAAACTTCCTGCAATAGAAAAAGTGATTACCCTTATTCCCAGATTTTTTAATTTTTCTACTTGCTTATGATTAGTCAGAGAAGTAGCCAGAACTAAATCCGGCTTAAGAGCTATAACCTTTTCTAAACTTAATTTCGTTACTGTCCCAATCTTTTCTTTTTTCTGTGCTTTGGGAGGCTGCCTGCAATATATAGTGTTTGCCACCAGTCCATCTTCTACTCCCAAAAGATAAAGTTCTCTGGTCAAAGAAGGACCTAATGAAATTATTCGTTGAGGGAAATTATTCTCCGCATGGGTTACAGAGCCGACATACAAAAGAGCAAAAATTGTAAAAAAGCAATATAGCAATAATCCTAAATTTTTCAATCTATTTTTGGATACAAACACTTAGCATGCTCCCTTTCTCTTCTCATCCTTATATCTCCCCACATGGATGCAAAAGTATAGGTATTTGGAAGTATATTCTTCACTTTATTAGAGCACTTTTTTACATCTTCTTCTGTTGCATTTCTTCCATACAGACTATACGAGAGATACTTGTCAATTCTATATCTTAAATTTTTATTATATTTTGCAATATACTCTGCGATTTTTAAAATCTCTTCGCATTCAATCAATCCTGGGATGTAAATTGATTCCATTTCAATCTTTCCACAGTTATGAAATTTCTCAAAATTTTCAAGTGTTTTTTTATTGCTCACCCCAGCATACGTCTTATGAATTTCGTCATCCAGTGCTTTTATGCTTAATGTCACTTCATCAACCATATCAATTATTTTTTCATTTAAAAGTCCGCCGTTTGTGACAAGTTTGAGCCATATTCCTTCGTCTTTTAATCTCGCGAGTATTTCAACAATATTAGGGTCTATTGTTGGTTCATGCCCCCCAAGATATGCCTTTTTAGCATTATTATCTTTGAGAATTTCCACGACATCATCTAAATTTAGTTTTAATTTAGGTTTATCGGCCTCAGGATAAATTTTATCTAATTTTTTTATATCAGATGGAGAGAGGTGACTCTCCCACCCCCGCAATCTCACACAACCTTTGCATCTCCAATTACAGCCGAGAAAATTTAAGTATGCTGAATTATCTTTAAACTGCATAATATGATAGATATTTGTTATCATTTTTCTCTTCTATATTATTTTTTGGCTACAAGCCCTAAAAACCAGTTTTTTCCTCTCAATATTTTCTTGCCTTCTACAAACCTCACTGACTTCCTAAAAATAGGGCCGTCATAGACAAATGTATGATATTCTCCATCTTCTCCGCAGATGTCCACATTGCCCAAGTTCTCAATATCTTTCAAAAATTCCTTATCTAGGCTTCTTCCCAACCAATCTTCCCCCAGAAACTCAGAATTAATAGCAACAATAATTGACTTGAAACCAGTTTCTATAAATTCATCCATAATTTTCTTTCTTTTTTTCTTCCATAACGGAAATAGCGGTTTGATCTGCAATTCTTTACAAACTCTTTCTATCCAATCCCTATGCTCCTGAACATCAATATCTCCAAAAACACCAGCATGAACATCTCTATCTTTAAGAACAGTAATGGCTCTTTTGAATTCTTCCTCATAACTTTTCCCAACAGCCTTTTGAATGATAGGAATTCCGATTGCTTCTGCTTGCACTCTCAACAAATCTGAGCTAACTCCATGCGAACGAGAATGCTTGCCCTCTTCTGATATCATATTTAACAAATAAGAAACCTCTATATCTTTACTTTGCTTTGCCTCATAACAGGAAAGGCAACTATCTTTCCCTCCGCTCCATGAAACAAATGCTTTCACTTTATTCCTCTTCGTTTTGACAACCTGCCCTGCACAAAATTCCAAATTAAACCAGCAAAAAGGATCACAATACTACTAGAATAAGAACATAATGGACATACCCCTGCACAACCTCCAATTTTCCCTTTAGTAAGAAGATTTATTAAAATACACATATTTCTTCAACCATTTTTCCGAGATAAAATTGCTGCAGCGCCAAATGCCACTGTGAATTGAGGTATTGGAAAGACCTTAATATCTCTCATAAGCTCCTCTTGCATAGCTGATACCAGTCCTCTGTTTGCTCCCGGCCCTCCATCCAGATAGATTTCTTCTTCTAAATATAAACTTCCCGCAAGATCCGAGATTCGTCTAGCCACTGATTTATGAAGCCCGGCTATAATATCATGAGTATTTGTCTCCACAGACAAGAGAGACATTATCTCACTTTCGGCAAAAACAGTGCAAGTACTATTGATATGAGCCGGCGACTGACTAAGAAGCCCTAACTTGCCAAATTCCCGAACAGGAATATTCAGTATCTTTTCAGCCATTTCGAAGAATCGACCTGTTCCAGCCGCGCACTTATCGTTCATTTTAAAATCTATAACTTTTCCGTCAGAAGAGAGCTTAATAACTTTAACATCCTGTCCACCTATATTGATAACAGTCCTTGCTGTCTTATCACTCAGGATATAAGCTCCCGCGGCATTAGCAGAAATCTCATCTACTATTCTTCCTGCATTAGGAAAAAGACGTTTGCCATAGCCTGTTGCTGCTATACCTGCAAGGTCTTTTTCCCGGATTGAAAGAGATTCTAATCCTTCTTCTAAAAGCTTTTCGGAAATCTCAACATACTGTGGCATTGTGGGAAGCGCTTTTGCCCAGAGTAAATTGCATTTATCAATAAAAACAACCTTTATAGCTGCTGTTCCTAAGTCAATCCCAGCTGTTATCATATTTTTATGCGCTCCTTTCAACAGAGTGTTTCTCTGAAAGCTTCCAGCCTGATAAGAATATTTTGTCTGTCTTCGTGCGAATAATCCGTCTCTATTTTTATAAAGTGATACCCGTTTTCTTTAATCATTTTCTCAAAATAAAAACTTTCTATATCATATGGATGGCATCCTTTTAAAATATGATAGATTACACCTTTTATGTTATGGATGCGCATTGTATCCAGAATATTCTTTGCCCGTCTGTAGTTGTCTGCAAAACTTGGGCAGCTACAGGAAAGCTGGTATCTCTCTGCCAGCGTCTTGAGAATGCCATGCTCTGAATAATCATCACAAATCGTTGCGCCAGTCAAATTTCTCTCCGAAGTGCATAATTCATCTCCAGCAATGAACATTCCCGCTTCCTCAATCAATTCCGAAATTTTTAGATTGGGAAAGAAAACAGGTGAGCCGGTAAGAAATACATCCGGATTATTTTTCTTTTTGGGCACGTTGTAATTTTTGAGAACCTGTTTAACCTTTTCCGTCCACGATTCAACGTTGTCCAGCATAAAAGCATTCGCTATAATAATGCTCCATGTGCCTGAAATAGCCCCTCTCCGTCTTAATTCAATCAACTGCCCCAATACTTGCCACGCACTCATGTATTTTTTTATGGATGAGCTAAGTTGGCGGCGGTTAAGCCGCCTGCCTGCGTGAACTTCCAGCACTTTTTTTAGTTCATATACTTCTTGTATCCATCTTTCTCTACCTCTTTCACTTTCTTTGATATGCGGCAGTTCCATGATGTGTATGGAATTGGCTTTATCTCCTATTATTTCAGGCAGTTTGGCGTTCCAGTCGCAGGTGGTAGGTATAACTATTAAATCACAGAGTTTCTCCATGGATTCGTCAAGATAAAAGGAACTGAGACACGATTTTATAATAGGACATGTCAAAGACGGAACACGGCCTGAAGAAAGCCTTTGAATAGCCAACGATCCGCTGCACAGCCTGAATGGATGAAACCCCAATGCGTCAAAGAGTTCCAGAGGAACCTGTACGCAGTAAAGACCAGCAAGAGGCTTATTAAATCTCTCCTTAAATTTTTGTGGATAAATACCCAGGGAAAGTATCTCAAGAAAATATTCAAACTCCGAAGAGAAATCATCCCTTTCCCTGAGAGACATAAGTTCAATATCGTGCTCACACTGAATGTCTTTCTTTACCTTTCGCAGTAACCGCTCTTCCATATCTTTTCTGGAATAAGTTTCCCGATTCATAGAATTACTTTCCAAACAATTTGCCGACATATTTTCTTGACGAAGAAAAAACCTTCCACTTTAAAAATTTAACAGAGAGAGCATTATCCTGCGGACAGGCTTCCACACACTTAAAACACTCCATACAGTCCTGAGTAAGCACGTTCTCTTTTTCTTTCTCTAAATGTACCTGTCTTATATTCATAGGACATACCCGCTGGCAGTTGCCGCAGCCAATACAGGCATCCACTTTCTTTTTAAGCTTAACGAATCCAATGTTGTCAAAAAGGCTAATAAGAGCAAGCAGAGGACAGAACATACAAAAAAAACGATCCTTAAAAATCATTCCTATTAAAATACTCCCTGCCAGAACCATAGACAATACAGTCATGGTAATAGTTACTGGATTGGTAAGGTCAATTGCAAACTTGGAAAAATCTCCCACAAACAGAGGCATTAATGGCTTAGCCGGACATATCTGACAAAAGGGAAGTGTGAAATCTCCATGAAGACTAGCGTTCCCGATAAGGACAGGAACAACTATAAGATATACAAGAAATATATACTTAATTGGTTTTAATTTATCTCTTAATCTCCATGAAAATTGCGACTCTCTAATCGAAAGTTTCTTTCTTAACCAGGTAATCCAGTCCTGCAAAGTACCAAAGGGACATATCCATCCACACCAAGTCTTATTTAGCAGAATAGCCAGTATGAAAAACCCAAGAAACATCTTCAAAAATTTCAGACCATACATGCTAAAATAGAGATGGAAAGGCATTTCCATGCCACATTGAGAACGCTGAAGAACCATTAAATAGCAGGCTCCCAAGAATCTACCTATATAAGGACAGGAAAATACAGGAAGAAAATGCCCTAACTTCAGGTTTATGCCGAGATAAGCAGCGTAGGTTAACAGAAAAAAACTTATGATCTGAATCAAAAAACGCAGCCTGTAAACCCTCATACCTGGAACTTTCTCCTTCTTACAGCAATAATAATAAATGTAACAGCTATTGTTCCAGCGAAAATACTGCCACCAAGAATAAGATTTCTACTTCCAAATCTGGAACGATGGAATAAAAGCGTATATGAAGATTTATAAATTATATTTCCTTCCGTTTCCTCTGCTAATATTACAGTCTGTTTGTATGCCGTTAATCCTTTTTGCCTTAATTTTTTATCATCAGACGATATATAAACAAAATTCCCTTCGTCATTGGTCTCTACATCTATAGGATTTTTATTCTCATCAGCTATATGAATCTTTTTTTTACATAGATGGTTTTTATCAAATAAAGGTGTCAATTTAACATGGTTTCCTGTCTGGGGCCAGCATGAATGTTCCGGAGCAATACATATTTCAAACCGATCGCTAATCTCATCAGATAAAACAGGTTCTATCTCTTTCTCTTTGAATGGAGAATGTCCAAAGAGAAGGAAGGATGCCTTTGCAAGATAATTGCATTCTACTCCCTTAAAATTTCTTTTTCCCTTGACCAGGACTGTAACACAATTTGTTTTCAATGAATTGATTCTAACAAAGGATGTTTTTTTATCTTCTTCTATATCCGCTCCATAGAAGATATTTTCTCCATTCTCATTTTTCTTATTCAATGTATAAAATACTTTAATATCTTTCAGTCCTGAGACATCTCCCTTCCTATCAGGGAATCTTCCATAATAAATAGACAAAGGCTGTGTCACAGATCCATTCTTCTCTTTAATCTGCTTCCCATATTCAACCCAGAGATAATCATTTTTTGAAGAGAGAGTATAAGCGCTTGTATTGCCTATAAGAAAAAACAATAAGACAAAAATAATAATTGGAAGTAATTTCTTTTCCATTATTTCTTCCGCCAGACAACTTCAAGATCATAATAAGAAATTTGCTTATGGCATTTTGGACAGATTACTATTCTCTCTTCATTCATTTCTTCAGGGATATCCAGAAATGCATATTCAGTGCTGTAAGATGTATGAACGCACATTGGACATTTTAGTTTTTCTGTGGCGTATTTGCTGACAGTCCTTGCATGAGCTATATCCCCTATCTTTGGAGCGCTTAAAATACCAACCAATATTATCGCCAGTACAGCAACTATTGTTGGCAGTAAAAAACTAGGAACTCTTCTCCATACAGGATTTTCAAAACGCTGATATAATTTTTTAAAGAATTCTGTGGATTTGCTATCTCCCTGAAGCAGACGAATACCCGCTTTACAGCCAAAACCTGCTGTTCGCTCAGTCCATCTGACCTCTCCCTTAAATCGCATAGGTTTCTTTGCCTTATGAGTATATATTCTAAGATTTACCTTTTCCCCGATGTGGAGAAAGTTTCTCAACCGTATTCCTATACCGCGTTTGGAAAAATCCTGCAGAGTAGCAACCTCTTTACCCAATTCTACTCTAGTCTTTTCCAGAGAAAATCTTTTATGTCTTCTTTTATTTTCACTACCCATGATTATTAATCCGGTTCATGATGTCCATAGAGTTTATTTGCAACTGCTGGGTCAGTGCTATCCTCCCCAATCCAGCCTATATTAACTGATTCATAATCCCTGCCATACATAGTTCGCGAATAGGACATCCTCTCGCTGGTGATATGCCCATCACACCATACAACATTTGCCAAGCCGTTATGCCTGAAATGCATAGATGGAGAAAGTTGATTCCAACTAACACCACCTATAGTTTTGTAATATGGGGCGCCCAAATCATAATTTTCCACAATCGCTCCGCTTCTAATTCCTGCAGTATCAGATAAAATAACAGTTTCGGAAGGATTCTTTATGTCCGAATCTTTATGTTGTTTGTAGAACCACTGACTACTTCCTAGATTACCTCCAACAAACTGTTTATTGTATCCGTAACCTCCACTTGCAGGTTGATATGCTGTTTTACTAAACTGTTTAAAATTGGGGCATGTTTTAATTTCACCCATTTTTAGATAGGAATAGATAGGACTACCTGTAAAATCAAGCTCTCCTTCTGCTGTGTACTGTGCTCCTGTCCAGAATATTTGTGGTCCGTTTGGATAGGGATCTCCCTTACTCAAACCGCCGACATAGTTAGTACAATCAGAACAGAGCGGATAATATCCGTCATTATCATTTTTGTACATCTCTATTGCCAGAAAAATCTCTTTCAAGTTAGAGATACATACTGTCTGCCTTCCTTTTTCCCTTGCCTTTGAAAGCGCAGGAAGAAGGATTGATGAGAGCATGGCTATTATTGCTATCACAACCAAAAGCTCTAAAAGTGTAAACCCTTTTTTGTTCTTTCTTGTTACCATCTGTCTTTTCCCCTTTTTGTTAACTCATCCAAAAATAAAAAAGCCCAATCTTCGCAGATTGAGCTTTCCATTATAAAAACTTCCCCTTTCCACGAAGGTACTTACCTAAACAGGCAATGGTCCGGGCTTTCCCAAAATTTTCGGGAATTACCGTTGCGGGACAGCGCCCAGAATCTCACTGGGACTTCCTTTGCCTCTCCGGCTAAAAACTAATTTTCAAAAGAACGTTCTAAACTTGCTGAATTATAACACTATTAATTCATATGTCTATAACAGATTTGTGTTTTCTTAAAGAATAAGATTAAGCATTCCTCCTACTATCAATACAGCCGCAATCATAATTGCTGATGCTTTGAGCATATCTACAAATCCCAACTCCTTTACCAATGTACTGAAAGTAGCTATACATGGAAAATACATTGTCAAGACTATACTGGCTATTATCAGCTGCTTCAAATTAAGGGCTAAAGGCGCTAACATTCCAACAGCCACATCTTTACGCAGGAAACCAACTAATAGCGCTCCTATTGCCTCTTTTGGCAGTCCAAAAATTCCAGAAATAACAGGAGCAGTATATTTCCCCACGAATTGGATTATGCCCAATGTATAAAGTATGTTTACTATAAATACTCCCAAAAGCACAAAAGGGATCGCTTCTTTAATAAACCACTTCGTGCGAATCCATGTTTTTTTCAGCAGATGTGTTAGGTAAGGTCTTCGGTAAGGTGGTATTTCCATAAATATCTCCGGTGACGTTCCGCTTACCAGGTGAGCCATTAAGATTCCCAGTACCAGCCAGACCACAAAGAGTGTTCCGTAAACAACGCCTAGTCCATATACCATGTGCTTGCCCATCAGTCCCACCACCATGGCTTGCAAAGCCGCACATGGTACTGCAATAGATAACAGAGTCACCGCGATAAATCGCTCTCTTCTGGTAGCTAATATCCTGGTGGAGAGAATGCCGGGAACATTGCAGCCCAATCCCAGCATCATAGGTATTATTGCCAGACCATGTATACCTAAACGGTGCATCAGTCCGTCCACCAGAACAGCTAATCTGGGCAGATAGCCACAATCTTCTAAAACTGACAACATTACATAAAAAGCAAAAACATAAGGCAATACTGCTCCTATTGGAACAAACAGACCTGTAGTCAATAGTCCAAAGGACTGACCATAATCTATTTTACCCTCTATCAGCTTACCAATTAAGATATCGTGGATAATTCCATCAGATCCCAATATTGCAGACAATTTCAGTAATAATGGTGTCCATAATTTTTCAAAAACAGGTTCAAATACATAACCTATAAGTCCTTCCCCTATAAATCTTATAATTTTGAAAGTGAAGAATAATATCACTAGGGCTAGTGGAATTCCGAAGACAGGAATCGTTGAAATATCTCCTAATCTTTCCATGAAGGTATGGTCATGGTGACTTAATTCCTGAACTTGACCTATAATATCTCCTATAACATGCCATTTTTCTTTATCTTCGTAATCAAATTTAGAAAATTTTGCCTCTTTCAGTCTCTCAGTCAGTTTTTTGATTCCCTCGCCTGTAACTGCGCAGATAGGGACACAGGGAACACCTAACATCTCTTCCAGCTTTTGAAAATCAATGGTAATCCCTTTATGCTTGGTTTCATCCCAGAAGTTAAGCGCTATTATCATAGGTTTTTTCTTTTTTATTAATTGCATTGTGAGGTTAAGACTTTTTTCCAAATTGGTGGCATCAACAACATTAATAACTATATCTCCCCCCTTAAGCATTCTAACTGCAACTTCTTCTGCTTTATCACCAGCATCTAAGGAATAAGTTCCCGGCACATCTATTACCATCATCTCTTCTTCATCTATCCGCATTTTACCCTGTGTAAAATCAACTGTTGTACCTGGATAGTTGGAGATAATAACATTTGCACCCGTTAGTCTATTGAAAACTACACTCTTACCGGTGTTGGGATTTCCCATAAGCAATATTTTTTTCATGGTTGCTCTATCTCCACCCATATTTTCTGAGCCATACCAAAACCTACAGCAGCCCTGGTATTCCCATGGCTGACAATAACAGGTCCTCTCATTAATTGCCTGCTTACTTTCTTAATTGTTTTGCCAACTCTTAAACCAAGCGCATCAAGCCTGCAATTCATCCCGGCTCCACCGTCTATTTGAACTATTTTCCCATTTTGACCAGACCTCATATTAACTAAAGAAATCAGTCCATTCATTTTACTTCCTCCGAAACCCCTGCATCTTCAAAAGTTGCCATCTCATTCAATATCTTTATTCCAGCTTCTATTACACTGATTCCAAGTGCTGCTCCTGTGCCTTCGCCCAGTCTCATGTTCAAATCCAAAATTGGATTAAGATTCATTCTACTGAGCATGTACTGATGTCCTGCTTCCACAGATTTGTGCGCTGCAAAAATATAATCCTTTACCTGAGGGCATAGTTCGTATGCAATAAGAGCGCCCGCTGTAGATATTAGTCCATCAATTACAACAGGAGTATTTGATGCCGCTGCCCCGAGCACACAGCCGCATAATCCACCAATTTCAAATCCGCCAACCTTTGCTAATACATCAATAGGATCTTCAGGATTCGGCTTATTAATATCCAGTGCCTTTTTTATAACTCTAACTTTATTCTCAAATGCTTCATCTGAAATTCCTGTTCCGCGGCCCGTGACTTTCTCAACTTCAATCCCTGAAAAGGCTGCAATCACTGCGCTGCTTGGTGTAGTATTTCCTATTCCCATATCCCCTGTTCCCAATATGTCAATCCCGTGTTTTTTCCTTTCCATAAATACTTCTATCCCATTCTCTATAGATTTTACTGCTTCCTCTCTTGTCATTGCAGTACCTTTTGTCATATTCTTAGTGCCAAACCCCACCTTTTTATCCATGAAATTTCGGATTTCGGATTTCGGATTTCGGATTTCGGCAGCCACTCCCATATCAATGACAATTACCTTTGCTCCAACATGTCTTGCCAGAACATTAATACCTGCTCCTTCTCTTAAAAAATTATAGACCATTTGAGGCGTAACTTCCTGAGGGAACGCGCTAACCCCTTCCTCCACGACTCCATGATCTCCAGCCATTGTAAAAATCACCTTATTCCCGAATTCAGGTTTGAGACTTCCTGTGATTCCTACAATCTGTTTTGCAAACTCCTCTAATCTGCCCAGACTCCCTCTTGGCTTGGTAAGACTATCAAGCCTTCTCTGTGCTTCATCCATAAGCTTTGAATCTAATGGCTTAATTCTACTAATTACCTGTTTGATTTTGTCCATGATTTACTCCCCTATTTTATTAACAATTTTATACAGCACCCAAAAACTATTGACAATGCAGAACATGCATACATTATCCTTATAGAATCTTTTATATCTGAAGGTTCCAAGGACTTTTCAGCATCGCCTATACAGGGTTTTTCAACCAGTTTTCCCTCATAATAATTTGCCCCTCCAAGTCTCACTCCAATCGCTCCTGCAAATCCTGCTTCAGGAATACCGCTGTTTGGACTTGCATGCTTCTTCCTGTCCCTTAAAATTACCCTAATAGAATCCCTGAATCCCTTTCCTGAAATAAACGAAGCTATTGGGATTAACAGCATTGATATTCGCGCAGGTATAAAATTAGCTATATCATCCAGTTTAGCTGATGCCCATCCAATATCTATATATCTCTTGTTCTTGTAGCCAACCATTGAATCAAGTGTATTTGTTGCCTTGTACGCCATAGATAAAGGCGCTCCTCCAATAAATGCAAAGAAAACAGGGGAAATAATTCCATCTACTGTGTTCTCTGCCACAGTTTCCACACTGGCTCTTATAATTTCTCTCTCATTTAAGCCTTCAGTATCCCTTCCAACAATCCTTGCCAGATTCTCCCTTGCTAAAGACAAGTTATGAGTCTTTAGAGATGTATACACTCTGTTTGTTTCAATTGAGAGGTCTTTTACTGACAATGAGACAAAAATAAAATAAATACTTACTATTACTCCAAATATCCAATGCAAGCGCGCTGCAAGCCCTATCAATATAAAAACAAAAAAATATGTTCCAACTACAACCAGAAACACCAGAATTATTCCAGCAACTTTTTTATTAGTTATAACTTTTGTTATACCTTTTTCTAATATCTCTATTACCTTGCCTATTAAGACAATTGGATGAGGAAGCCATTCAGGATCCCCTATAATCAAATCCAGAATATATGCAAAAATTATTTGAATTGTAATGAAATATGTCATCCGAATATATTCCTAAGAGCCTTGATCAAGAGCTTATTCTCCGTCCTTTTCTTAACTGCCACTCTCACAAACGAGCTGTCCAGCCCCCTGAAATTGCCGCAATTTCTTACAACAATCTTGTCCTTTATGAGAAGTTCCTCTAACTCTTCAACCTTAAAACGAATACTAGACGTAAATAAAATAAAGTTTGTACATGAGTCAAATCCCTTTATGGATTTTATCTTTTTTAATTCGGAAGACAGAAAATTTCGTTCCTTAATCAAAATTCTTTTGCTTTTCTCAATATATGCTGAGTCAGCTAATAAATAAGAACCAGCAATTTGAGCAAACGTATTTACAGACCATGTCGGCTGGAAATTTTTTATCTTTGCGCTTAGGCGAGCAGATGCCACTCCGAAGCCAAGCCTTAATCCCGGAATCCCAAGAAACTTTGTCAATGACCTTATAACAAAAAGATTTTGCTGCCTTTGAGCTCTCGTAACTAAACTCTCTTCCTCAACCAAATCTATAAATGCCTCATCAATTACTACAAAGACATTATTCTGCTTGGCAAGATCCAGCACATTATAAAGTGTATTGCGGGATATTTTCTGACCTGTTGGATTGTTCGGATTACAGATAAAAAGGAGTTCTACATTTTTAATAATATTTTTCAGATTTTGTGCTTTTAATTTGAACTCTTCTTTTTCTTCTAATTTCATAAATTTGATATTACAGCCAACATTCGATAAGGCTCTTTCGTATTCTGAAAACGCAGGAATAATAATAGCTGCCTTTTTGGGACGCAGCAAGTAGCATATAAGGTATATTAGTTCTGTTGCGCCATTAGACGGGACCAAGCATGTTTTCTTGATGTTATACCTATCTGAGATCGCATTTATCAACTGGTTACAATCAGGATCGGGATACATGCGGATTTTATTAAAATCTTCTTTCATAATCCGCTTCAGTCCATCTGGAAAGCAAAGGGGATTTATATTTGCGCTAAAGTCAATTATTTCATCAAGCGCTATATTGTGCTTTTTACTAATTCGGTATAAGTTGCCGCCGTGCTGAGGTTTCAACTAGTTCTCCTCCCCCATTTACAAGTTTAGTAATATAAAAGGTGAACTTTGCCTTAAATCTTTTTTCTATTTTGCAAACAACTGTCTGCATATCAACCTGACCTGGGAAAAACAAAATACCAACAACTGTTCCACTATGGGCAGTATTAATTCCGCAAGCTCCTAATTCATCTGCAATTTTCATAAGATCCATAAGCTCTCTTTTATACAGAATTTTCTGATTGAATTCAGCACTCATTGTTGCGCCTTTTCCAAGCATATGTATGTCTTTTTTTCTGATTCCGTCTTTAACAAGCTCATAAGCCTCTCTTAACTCTAAAGCATTATTGAATTTCTTCAATATTTCATTACGTCTGGAATTAAACTCAAGAGTATTGACTCTTCCGCCTAAATCAATAATTAATATATCCATTTCAGGAGGAGGGCCAATATATTCCACTATAGAACCGCCTACATGATCAAAAACAACTATATCTTCAAACATCAAACCATCTGTTGGCTCAATAGAAACTGCTATTCTGGCAATTTCCAAAGGGGTTATATCTCTGCCTAAAGCCTTCGCTGTAGCAATGCAGGTTCCAATTATATCTGAGGTACTGCTGCTCATTCCCTTTTCCTGTGGAATTTCAGAATTGATATATATTTGCCCACCACATTTATGCATACCAAAATAATCCAGAACCTTTCTCATAGCCTCGCAGGATTTATACTTATCGTCCGGAGCCTTTATTCTGGAATTTGATTCATATATATTGATCTCAACATATGAATAGACATTTACAGGGCATGTTATAAGAAGATGCGTCCCGTCAAGCACACCCTGCCACAATTCTCCACATGAACCAGGAACTTTTACTACTGTCTTCATATATCACTTATAAAATAGCAATCTCACAGTCCTTTTTTAAAGATAACTCTATATGAGTATTTCGCCACTTTTCATCATTCTGCATTGGATAATCTTTGCGATAGTGGACACCTCTAGTCTCCTTCCTGATAAGGGCTGCTTTCTGAATAAGCCCTGCTACAAGAAGCATATTTTGAAATTCCCAATCCCTGATATCTGAAAATTCTTTCCCCATTACATATGAAGACCAAAAATTAATTTCTTTCTGAGCTGCCAAAAGACCTGCCCCATCTCTCTCAATGCCCACATACCTTGTCATTAAACTTTTCAGGGAAGCCTTGAGATCTCCTATATCCAGTTTTTTTGTGCCAATATGATCCAATACATTGCTTATATCCGGAGTTCTCTCAAATCGCTTTCCACAATCTATATCCTTGCCTGCAGATTGCCCTGCTCTATAACCAAAAACAAGCCCTTCAAGGAGAGAATTGCTCGCCAGTCTGTTAGCGCCATGAACTCCTGAAGAAGCTGTCTCTCCGCACGCATATAGATTTTGAATATTAGTTTTCCCATTTTCATCTATTTTAATTCCTCCTATCATATAATGAGCAGTAGGCCGAACAGGTATAAAATCCTTTTTAATATCTATGCCAAAAGAAGAACAAACCTCCATTATATTTGGGAAACGATTTTTTACTAATTTATTACTTAAGTGCGTAAGGTCTAAATAGACGCGTGTATCAGCCGTCTCTCTCATTTCTTTCAGAATTGATCTTGACGTCACGTCACGAGGAGCCAGCTCTCCATCCTTATGGTACTTAAACATAAATCTTTCACCATGCTTGTTTCTCAAGACTCCGCCTTCACCTCTAACTGCCTCAGAGATTAATGTGCGGGACAGACCTGCTACATATAAAGTAGTAGGATGAAACTGAACAAATTCCATATCTATAAGCTTAGCGCCTGCTCTATAAGCAAGCGCCATACCGCATCCTGTAGCAACAGGGGAATTTGTTGTCTCACGATAAACCTGCCCAATTCCACCTGTAGCTAATATTACTTTCTGCGCATAGACTATCTTTTTCTCATTATTTTTCACATTAACAACAGCACCAAAACAAGTTCGGTCTCTATGAAGTAAATCTATGACAAAAGCATACTCCAGAATCTTAATCTTAGTGTTCTGTTTGACTTTTGATATCAGCGCTCTTTCTAATTCCGCACCTGTAGCATCGCCTTTTGCATGAATCACTCTTCGTATGCTATGACCCGCTTCCCGGGTAAAAGAGAGCTGATCTCCCTGCCTGTCAAATTCTGTTCCCCATTGGATCAATTCCTTGATACGAGCGGGTCCTTCTTCTACTATTATCTTGACCGCCTTCTCGTTGCATAACCCGCACCCAACTCTTAATGTATCTTCTATATGCCCCTCAGGCGAATCATCCTTTGATAACGCCACAGCTATTCCGCCCTGAGCTTTTTGAGTGTTGCTTTCGCTGAGTTTATCCTTGGTTATTATAGTTACCTCTCCACATTTTGCCGCCTGAATAGCAGCAGAGAGTCCGGCTACCCCACTTCCAATAATTAAAATATCAGTTTTGATAGACGGCAGGTTTTTTGTGTTAAAGGAGGTGAGGAATTTATTCATAAGCCGCATTCTACATCGCTTATAAAACAGTGTCAAATAGGAAGATAATTACAGTTAAGCAGAAACAGCCTCACATGTGTAAATTCGGTAGTGCAAGTTCGCCTGAAATCCGGACGGAATGAGTCGAAAGACGTCTTTCATCACACCGAATTCTTTCGCCATTATATCACGTATATAAGCGATATCACTTGTGTTCAGAGCATACCTCTGGCCCAATTCATCCGAGGTCAACAGGAGCGAACGCGCAGGAATCGTATCCGTTACGCGCCAGCGGGAATCCGTCATGTGTCTTTGCAAGTCTTTAACCGTGGGATACCATTTGTTAGTACGCATGTGTCTATACAGCGCATTGAGGCAGACAGCTTCTTCCTCGTTGTCAAACGACGCAGTCTGATGCACAAAAAACTCACCTGCTTTTGCCTGACTGCGAAGATAGCACAATAAAGGCGACAAACCATCTTCCCCGAAATAGTGGAGAACGGACCGCATCATGAATAAAACCCGTCCATCTTTGGACGCAACATCACTGCGCCTGAACTTATCTACTGAGGTGCAGACAAAAGAAATGTTTTCCTTATTTGACAAAGCAAGTTGGGCATCTGAGCAGTCAATGTTCACAAGAGCTGTATCAGCGCCGATTCCCTGCGCTCTCAACTGAGACAGCAGAAAACCCGTTCCTCCCCCTAAGTCCACAACCACATCCGCCGGAGATTTTACCAGAATGTTTTTTATTGTTTTGACCAGAGGACTTGCAATCGCGGGGTCGGAGAAATAGCCGCTGTGCATCGCACCCCATCTCCGCCCATGAACGACCGTTTCCGTTCCGATTCCTTTTTTCTTATTATAAGATCGGGATAGTGCCATTCGGAATCCATTTAGCATATATCCTTTTAAAAGTCCCATCTTCGTACATCGATTGAAAAGCCTGTTTCCACAAATCTACCAAACTCTGAGGAGTAGTTTTGGAAATCGCAATATAAAAATGACCTGTACTGACGACGAAAACAGGCTCCAGATCATTGATGGAATATCCCGCTTGAATCGCAATTTCAGGGATTGTGATATCAGTAAAAATCGAAAGGTCAACTTCTCCTTCTACTAATTGACGAACATTTTCTGTTGGTAGTGGTGAACTAACAAGATTGGTAAAACCAGCATCTTTAAGGTCTTGCTCGGAAAACCATGCAGAACAGGTTGCGATTTTTGATACTTTTTTTGCATCATCCATGCTATCGATTTTGATTCCGGAACCTTTCTTTGCATAAAAAATTGTATTATTACTTCCAATAGGTCCGATCCATTGAAAAAGATTCTCTCGCAATTCTGTGCGTTTCATTGTAAAGAGAACCACGTTAGCCTCTTTTAAACATAAATCGTATCCTTCTTTCCATGGCAGAATGCGAATATTATCCGTAATATTCAATCTGTGAATAATTTCACGCACAACTTCCGTACCAAATCCCATTATCTCTCCATCTCTCTCAAATGTTAAAGGCGGATAATCTTCCGTTAATAACTGAAATTCATTCTCTTCAGACGATATATTCGGTTTGTTAATTGTATTGCAGCCGGATAAAACAATAGAAAATAACAGGATAACTAATAGAGCCCTAATTGATTTCATTCTCTTTCCCTCCCAAAATCCCTCGTTTTTATATTGATTCTTAAACAATAATTTATGCCCTGATATTACCATGGTTTATCTAATTCACAAACTTTTTCAATTCGCTAATAATTAACACCATTCCTTCTGTATCCAAACAGCAGTATTTCAACAGGTTCTTTCTTATTTCTTCTTTGTTGTTTGACTTACTTTTAATGTGGCTTTGAAAGAACTGCATACTTGCATTTTCCCCGGTTGCGATCTCCATTCCTTCGTAGCTTTCTCCCGTAATCGCCGGAAGGACTTTTTTCATAGAGGCGCTGCCTTGCTGAGATGGGTTATAGTAGCAAAAGTTTCTGAAAGGAATTAGCAGGTCTACTATTCCTGGAAGTATTTCATTGACCCAATTCTGATATTTGGGGAAATCTCTTGCCAGCTCACCTAAAACGCCTTTCTCAAATTGTTGATTATAAACAACAATACTGCTCTTAGTTCCAAGAACCTCTTTTAGATTTTTTAATAATGCAGGTCTCGGGTCTTCACTTCCTTCCGCAAGAAATTCAAAATGCTTTGTTTTGTTATCTTTCTGCTGAATATGAAGAGAATACTGAAACGGAATCTTCTGATATGGCCTTGAATTATCGTATTCGGGAACCGCAGGAGAAAAGGTCTCAAAATCCAGATAATAGAGAGGATAATTTAATGTATCAAGAAACTGCTTTATTCCTGAAGGCTGAACGTGGCATTCTCCTGTTTTCTCGCACTTCTTCTGTATCTCCTGCTTATCTGTAAGTCTAAAATCATCAGGAATATCCGCTATGCTGTGTACGCCGTTATTGAAGAGCTCAGCGCTTTTCCCCCCGCCTCCGCAGAGTGTGAAAATATTATTTTCAGGCAGAAATTCCCAGCATTCATCTTTTAGGTTGCAGGTATAATGAGAATCGCAGTGTCTGCCTATCAAAACCGAAGGGCATCTGCTCAATCTTACGGCATCGGACATCTTGTCAATTCTCTCCTGAATACCCTGCTGAGCTTCAGCAACCTCCATACTTATATCCTGAATGGAGAACAGTTCCCCAACATTAATATCGCCCTTTCTGACATATTGGTTATCAATAAAGCATAAATGGCATTTTGCGATCTTTAGTCCTGCCATTTCACAGCAATGTTTTTGAAAAGAAACATCGTGAACATTTTCTTCTTTAACCTTTGTTCCTGCTTTGACTTCAATAATATCAAAACTCCCGTCATCATTTGGCTTAAGAACGTCAATTCTTGAATAGCAATTATTAGCCATGATCCCTGCTTCAAAAAGCGGCGCATTATTTGACAGACTATCCTTTGTCAAATAAATATTCCGCATGAAATCATCCGTTGGGATATCAATACCTTCGGGAAATAATTGTTTAGCCAGAATACCAACTTCAGTTCCAGCATCCATTCTAAACTGAGCATCCTCAGCCGGCGCAGGAATCCTATCCTTCGCTTTGACAAGCATCCATAATAGCTTTGAACACTGAAGCCCTGCAAGGTATTTTGATTTGGTTAAAAGAGACACGCTGTTATCCTAAAATATCCTTCTGTCATTGCGAATGAAGCGATTTCCTTTTTACGTTTTATTTTTGTTCAAAAGACCAAACTCACCGAATGCCATACTTTTTGCTAATACTTTCGTATGTGAACTCAGCATTATATGAAAATTCTACTTGAGGTTTTTCCTTGAAGCATACTATGGTATTTGATGAACTTGGCTTAGAAATGTTGTAGGTTTGCCCACCTCTTGTTTTTGTTTTGGAATTAAAGTAGGCCATATTTCCATATGTATTTACCCTGCCACTGGTTGTATGTCTGGTTGGTGTCGTATAAGTGCTATTTGATGAATAACTTCCTGAATCAATTATCACAAAATATTTATACCCGTTATTCAATGTTAACTCTGCACTACGCATCAATGCGAAATCAGATGCTCTTTCTCTACTGGTATAACCATTGCCTCTGAACGATACTTTAAACATATTCTCATCTAATTGGGTTTCTGAATAGCCACCACCAAATCCAGATGGTTGATATACGGTAGCACAACCTTGAAGGAAAATTACACCAAGCAAGATTATCATTACGTTTTTCATTACTCCCCCTTTTTACAAAACATCAATTATTGAACAGTCACTTCTACTTTAATGTTGCCATAGCTCAAATTGCTTAAAATCTTTTATTTTGTTTTTAATTCAAATGTTTCTAATAGAAAAGTACACAACGTAATTGCAGCCCCAACAGCAAGTCGAGCGTGTCTTGAATTTAGTCCTTTCCTCTTTTCTTTCCCGTGTCCAGTTCCATATAAATTCCTTAATTCGGCTGTTTTGATGGCAACTTGTCCTAAGTTACTTAATAGTACTTTGATAACATCAACTCCTTTCTTTGCATCATCAATATCCGCTGGCGCAAGGTCAAGGACTTTCTGTGTCTCTTTCAAAAGCTTTGGTACATAATCATTTTTATTATACCTGATTCCCAATTCCGTTAAAATAGTTTTAAGTGTTGATTCAACCAATTCTTTTGCTGAGCCAATTGCTAAACTTGGGTCAGTGTCAATCGAGATTTTTATTCTCTCAATATATTCTTGAAAATGGGTTCTGTCTAATAAATTAGTTGCTGTTTCAAGTTGTTGATATTCGACTTGACCAATAGGAACAATTAAAGTTCCATTAAATTCATATCCGTCCCTTTTAAGAGTTCTGATTAGTTTTTCAAACCATTTTTTTCGATAATCTACATTCCAAACTCCCTCTTCATTTAGGTAAATTAATACATCAGCGTAGACACTCAATACTTTCTTTATATCTTTTGGATTTGTCCAGTCAATAGATACATAATATTCTTCTACAAGCCCTCTTCTTTGTCCAGAAGGTAATTTCCCTTCAGGTAATTGTGTTTGAGGAATATCGTAATTGTCAAAATGAAGTTCTATTTCTCGAAGGGTAGTGCCTACAAAGTACTCTTGGAATTCTCTTCTTGTTCTTTTACTTATTAAATTCATTTATCGTTTTTCACATTGACTACAACGTTCGTACACATTCATTATTCTCACACCACCAAATTGACGATATATAAAAATCTGCATTACTTGCGAAAACCTCCGGAGCCGCATAATTTCCGTATTTTTCCTGCGCGGCTTTCAAGCGTTTCTTCCACAATTAATTTTCTATTTTAATCTTGAGACAACCCAAGTATAAAATCTCTCTGTAAGTTTTAATATTTCCAGAGCTTCTTTCTGGGTAAAATCTCTATTTTCGTATTCAATTATATTCTTTTTAGCTAAAATCTTTCTTAAAGTTCCACATTTAGATTTAACTTCAGGCAGGTTCACAGAACTGGATAATAAATCAATTACTGAACGATGATCAGCATTTATTGAGCGAATGCCTGCGTAAAACACAAGCATCGTATCAGCAGAGGATATTGCGCAATGCACAGCATTCAAACCCACTGCATTTCCCTTTCCTCTCTCTTTAGCTTGAAGCATTGTATCATAGAATTCACTGGCCTTTTTAAGATAGGTTTTATATTCACTTCTTTGTATTCCTTTTGTATTGATCTTCTTGGCTGACATTTACAATAACTCCTCTAATGACCTGCCAAAGAGTAAATTATGAGACTTTAATATATTCTTTATCAAAGGAACTTTCTTTTTATATTTTGACTTAAGTTCTTCAACAGTCTGTAGGTAAGTAGAGACCGTGTTGCCAAATTTGTCCATAATCTTTTCATTTACCTTTTCAAAGTCTTTTTCAACAGCTTTTTTGTTTTCTGGATTCTTTACCACTATTAGAATATCTATGTCACTGATAGGCCGCTCTTTTTTTCTCTTTACACTGCCAAAAACTGCTATAGAAACTATGTTCTTTATTACAAGAGAGGAGATATTTCTTACCATAGCTTCATATACCTTCTCAGGGATTTTGCTTTCTTTTTCATATAAAGGTTTAAGTAAGTCTGAAATAATAAAATTTTCTTTATTTAAACTGTAGAGATAACTCTTCCCTACACTTCTTAGCAAAAGCACTCTTTCATTATTTAGCTCTCGAAGAGATTTATGGCAGGCTGCGGGACTCACTTTTATTTCTTGAGCAATCTGTCGTCCACTCCACTCCGCCTCTGTCTTGCAGAGAAAACGCAAGATTTTAACCTTTATCTCATTATTTAAAATCTTATCTAATGGGTCATGTACTCTCATAAACTTATTTCTCTTTTATGTTTTTCAATATAAACACATGTTTACAAAACTAAACATAATATATTATTTATATAGGTTGATGTCAAGAATTAAAAAAAGAGAAAACTGTGGATACTAACCTGCCACAGATATCTGCGTTATTTGCAGAAAACCTTCGGAGCTACATAATCTCCGTATTTTTCCTGCGCAGTTTTCAGCCGTTTCTTCTGCTCTTCAAGAATGCTAAAAAGAATGTTCGGGGTATCTGAGACCTTTGTTTTATATATCTCTGTGATTCTCTCAATCTTTTCCAGATTTTCGGGTATTCTCAAAGTAAACTGGTTTATATAGTCTTCTTCTGCGTAATCGATATCAAGAACTTGTTTGAATAACTTTTTAAGGTCCTCGTATTTCGGGATATAACCTGTTGGAGTTTTGATTGCATCTACATCATTATTAACCCGCAATTCCATCCATTTAATCCATACACGCTTATCCTGCATACCTGTCACATATTCAGCGGTTTTACTGTCTTTAAGAAAGTAATTTGCTGCAAAAATCGTTGGAGGAGAATCTACGGAATCTACAAATTTAAGATGATTTCTAATATATTTGCCAAGTGGGATAGAAACAAAATCAAGATTTGACATAGGACAGAACTGCCTGACGCCTTCCTTTCCTAATGTTGCGGATGTAGTCTCTGATTCCAGAGACGCACCCATTGTTATTACTCCATGGGCCCAATCAAAAGACTGCTGGACAGGAGACCAAGTGCTTGAATCTCTTCCGCCATAGATTATTCCTTTTGTTTGTGCTCCTCGGGCATCATCCAGTTTAGTATCCAGATTTTTAAGAGAACGAAGCGTAACTGTATATCTTGCATTTTTATGAGAATGTGTAATCTCATTGCCTTTTGAATCTTTTTTCTCTTTTAACCATTCCCCTGAATGGTTAATCCCTTTCTCAGGTATTTCTCTGCGGTCTCCAAGCCAAAAAGGAGTTTTATCTTCCGTTACAAGAACATTAGAGAAGATCACTTCATTAGGGGATGTTAAAACTTCCCATATTAAAGGATCATCCTTTGCATTAACATTCTGAATAATCCCAAATATTCCGCTCTCAACATTTACTGCATAGACTTTACCATTCCTCTGTCTTAAATATGCTATATCATCACCTACAATGCTCTCACCTCTCATCATAGCAGTAGATGTTTTTCCACAGGCGCTTGGATAAGCTCCGGTGAAATAGGTGACTCTTCCATCCGGACCATGCACCCCCATAACTAACATGTGTTCAGCAAGCCAATCCTCTCCTGATGCCTTGTGAATAGCAAGTCTTAGAGAGAGCTTTTTAAGTCCAACTGTGTTACCTGCGTATTGAGTATTTGTGCTGTATACAATGTTCTCCTCAAGATCTATATATACTCTGCGTTTGTCTACATCTTTGCTTACCATATCTTTCAGAGCACCAGCACTATGCATAATCCTGAAGAAATCCTCAGAATTGCCAATTCTTTCAAACTGCTTGTATCCTTTCCTGTAGAGAATATATTCTGAATGCGCAACATAACTGGAATCAGTTATCTGAACACATGGTATAGAGAATTCAGAATTGGTTGGCCCAAGACAGAAAAATAAAACCAGCATCTCCTTTCCAGCCATACTGTTTTTTAGATATTCATGGACTTCTCTTATCCCTTCTTCTCTGTCTATTGTGTTAAGAGTGGCTCCGAGCTCCATTCCTTCAGAAAGAAGATATTTAGTCTGCGCTTTATCCCGCGCCTGATCATTGTAACCGTCGTAATGAATTGTATGTCCCTGAATTGCAAGCTTTTTTTCCTCTCCGATTTCTAATGCCTTGTTCCTTATATATTGAGCATCCTCATCAGAATCATCGCCAATAAAAACCGAATCAGGATTACAAAGCTCTGCATACTTTCCAACAAAATCATGAAGTTTCGCATTATCCAATGCCATTAGCTTTCTATAACTTGTTTCTGTGCATTTTTTCTTAAGCAATTCCGTATATTTCTCTTGCATTATAACCCTTTCGCTTATTTTAAAATCCCCACCTTTTTAAAGATCTGATCAGTATTTTTTACAAAAAAGAATTTTATCTTTTTTCTTACATTTAAAGGAATATCATCAAGATCCTTTTTATTTTCCTGCGGCAGAATAACTGTCTTTATATTGCTTCTGTGAGCTGCCAGAACTTTGGATTTTATACCTCCTACCGGCAGGACGTTTCCCCTGAGCGTTATTTCTCCTGTCATGGCAATATCCTTCTTAACGGGTTTCTTAGTAAGTGCAGAAGCCAGAGAAACTGCCATTGCAACACCTGCGGAAGGACCATCCTTTGGGATGCCTCCTTCAGGAACGTGAATATGTATGTCAATGTTCTTATAGAAATTCTTTGCCAGACCAAGTTCTTTTGCTTTAGAGCGAATAAAACTGAGCGATGCCTGGCCGGACTCCTTCATAACATCTCCTAACTGACCTGTTAAAATAAGCTCTCCTTTTCCAGCCATTACAGCAACCTCTATTGATAATATCTCTCCTCCAACCTCTGTCCATGCAAGACCAGTGACAACTCCAATTTCTTCTTTTTCCTTTCCTTTATTATATCTGAATTTTTTATTTCCCAGAAAATCAGAAAGATTACATGGAAGTACTTTTATTTTTTTTGTCCTCTTTTTTTCAACAATCAGTTTTGCTGTTTTTCTACATATAGATGCAATCTCTCTCTCCAAATTCCTCACTCCAGCTTCGCGTGTATAGTGTCTCACTATACTGAGAATGGTTTTATCTGAAATTTCAAGCAAGTTACTATTCAACCCATTGGCTTTTAGCTGTTTTGTTATTAAAAACTGGTTTGCTATTTTTACCTGCTCTATCTCTGTATAGCCTGAAAAATTTATTACTTCAAAACGATCAAGTAGTGTAGAAGGGATATTATGAATAACATTTGCCGTTGCTATAAATAATACATTCGAAAGATCAAAATCCACTTCAAGATAGTGATCATTAAATTCATGATTCTGTTCAGGGTCTAGTACTTCAAGCAATGCCGAAGACGGATCCCCGCGAAAATCAACGCTCATTTTATCAACCTCATCAAGTAGAAAGACTGGATTTCTACTACCGACTTTTCGGAGTGATTGGATTATCTTCCCGGGCAGAGCTCCTATATATGTTCGTCTATGTCCTCTAATCTCCGCTTCATCTCTTACTCCGCCAAGGGAAACCCTTATGAACTTTCTTCCCAATGCGCGAGCAATGGATCTTCCCAGAGATGTTTTTCCAACACCAGGCGGTCCCACAAAACAAAGTATTGGGCCTTTAAGCTTCTTTACTAACTTTCTTACCGCCAGAAATTCCAGTATCCTTTCCTTAGCCTTTTCCAGTCCATAATGATCCTGGTTGAGAATTTCCTCACTCTTTTTTATGTTCAATTTATCCTGTGTTTCTTTGCTCCATGGAACCCCAATCAGCCAGTCCAGATAATTACGAATTACAGTTGCTTCTGGTGACATTGAATGCATCTTTGTCAGCTTTTCAAGCTCCTTATTCGCTTTCTCTTCAGCTTCTTTTGTCATCTTAGCTTCTTTTATTTTTACTTTAAGTTCAGAAAATTCGCCTCCCTCTTCTGAACCTTTTCCCAGCTCCTTTTCTATTGCTTTCATCTGCTCCTGCAGATAAAACTGCTTTTGTGTTTTACCAATCTGTTCTGTGACTCGCCCCTGTATCTTCTTTTCAACACCAAGAATCTCTACCTCTCCCATAAGTATTTCTATTATTTTTTTCAATCTGTCTTCATGCTGAAAGGATTCCAGAATTTGCTGTTTGGCTTCCATTTTAACTCTAACATGAGAGGCAATTACGTCTGCTAACCTACCAGGCTGATTGAGATCATTAATTGAGCTTAGAAACTCTCTGGGTATTTTAGGATTTAATTCTCCATACTTCTGAAATAATTTTATAACTGTTCTCATCAAGGCTTCTATTTCTGGCGTCTTTTCGGAGGGTTCTTTTATCTTTTCTGTTTTTACCTCAAATATTCCTCTTGTATTGACATATCTTATTATTTTTGCTCTATTTGTGCCTTCTATCAATACTTTAATAGACCCATCCGGATTTTTCACCACCTGCAGGATTTCTCCAATTGTTCCAACTTCGTATATATCTTCAGGGTTTGGATCCTCTGTATGAGCATTCTTTTGCGCTACTAATAAGACCTTCTTTGAACCTGCCATAGCTTTTTCTACAGCAAGAATAGACTTGCTTCTGGCAATCCATAACGGGACTATCATATATGGAAGCACAACAATATCTCTGATGGGAATAAGAGGAAATCTATCAGGCAATTTTTGTTTTCTTTCCGGTTATAATAATAGGCGGGATTTTTTTATTGATCACATCTCCAGATATAATACATTCTTCAACATCTTCTCTTGAAGGAATATCATACATAATCTCGAGCATAACATCTTCTATTACAGAACGCAGTCCTCTAGCACCTGTTCCAAGTTTAACAGCTTGCTCAGCAATAAGAGAAATTGCTTCTTTTGTAAAAGTTAATTTCACATTTTCCATTGAGAAAAACTTTTTAAATTGCTTTGTTAACGCATTCTTAGGTTTAATCAATATATCTATGAGAGCTGATTTATCCAATTTATTCAGAATCCCTATTATAGGCAGTCTGCCAACAAATTCAGGAATTAATCCAAATTTTATTAAATCTTCCGGCAGTAAGTTTTTCAACATATCCTGTTTCTCCGCTCTTGAACTGCCTCTAAACCCAATAGTTCCCTTTCCTGCCCTTGCCTGGACTATTTTATCCAAACTATTAAATGTGCCTCCGCAAATGAATAGTATATTGGATGTATTTACTTGAATATACTTCTGCTGAGGATGTTTCCTTCCTCCCTGCGGAGGAATGTTTGCAACACTGCCTTCGACTAATTTAAGCAAGGACTGCTGTACACCCTCTCCTGAAACGTCTCTGGTAATAGATATATTATCTGTGGTACGAGCAATTTTATCTATTTCATCTATGTAGATAATACCTCTTTCAGCTTTTTTTACATTAAAGTCTGCTGCATGGAGAAGCTTCAGAATTATGTTCTCAACATCTTCTCCAACATACCCTGCTTCAGTAAGAGTTGTTGCATCTGCAATGGCAAACGGAACATTGATGATTCTTGCCAAAGTCCTGGCAAGTAGAGTCTTTCCACATCCGGTAGGCCCAATAAGAAGAACATTGCTCTTCTCCAGTTCAACATCATCTAATTTAGCACTGGCTTTTATTCTTTTATAGTGATTATGAACCGCTACAGCCAGAATTTTTTTTGCTTTTTCCTGACCAATAATATATTGATCCAACGCCTTTTTTATATTTACCGGTTTTGGTATAGAAATTTCTCTTTCCTCATCATCACTACGATGTTTCTGTCCCTGTTTCAGTATATTATTGCAAAGAAGAATGCACTCGTCACAAATATAGGCATCTGTTCCTGCAACAAGCTTGCTCACTTCCATTTGCGCCTTGCCGCAAAAAGAACATTTCGGAAATTTTGAATCTTCCATCATTTAATGTCCTCTTCGTCTCTCTTGACCTCAGACTTAGCTATTTTAGTCACATATATTTCTACGGAGGTAAGATCCTTAATACCAAGTACATCACCCACATAGTTTTTTATAGACTCTTGCAGCTTACTGGTAGAGGATGGAATATCTACATCTGATTTTAATATCACCTTACTCTTTATTTGCAAACCGTTTTTAGTTATATAAACCTTTGGAATAAGATCTTTTATTTCCTTAATTTCCAATCCTCGTCTTCTTACGAACCCTTCTATGGCGCTAAACGCAACCTTTACTTTTCCGTTAGAATTCTCAAACGAAAACGCCTGCTCTTTCCTCAGCCTGAAACACGAGACACAAATCTGAATTATACTTAAAAGCACAAATAGTGCCCCTGTACAACCAATGGCCATCTTTATATCCTTGTCCGCATAAAATTCTCCAAGTGCTTTATAACCATCTTCAATAAAAACCTGTGGCGAGATATAAAACATAACAAGAAGCAACCCGACAATTAAAAGCACAAGAATCGAAAATGCCGCAATTAGTCTAGTGCCTATTCCCTGATCACTCATTTCTTCTCCTTTACTTTGTCCTGTTTGACAGATTCTTTTTTCTCTTTAGGGAAATGAATACCTCCCACATTAATATTGACCTTTGACACGGCAAGTCCGCTCATTTTCTCAACCTGCTTCTTCACATTTTGCTGAATCTGCAGAGCCACTTCAGGAATCTGCACCCCGTACTTAACAACAATAGCCAGTGTAATGTTAACCTCTTTTTCCCCAATCTCTACCTTCACACCTTTGTCCGCGCCTTTTTTACCAAATATCTCCGTAATCCCTCCAACAATACCCTCGTTCATACAGGTAACGCCCGGAATCTCTGTAGCCGCCATACCTGCAATGACTGCTACTACTTCATTGTTTATCCTGACTGTTCCCAAACTATTCTTTACTCCACGTTCTTCTTCCATAACATCTCCCTTCATTTTTGTTCTTTTTTTAATAAATTTTCCACAAAATCAGTGGATATGACTCCTTTTTGAAAAGCAGTGTCGCTAAAAACCAGTTTATGAAAATCAATGGTTGTTTTTATGCCATTTATTACATATTCATCCAATGCCCTCTGCATTCTTTCAATGGCCTGACTTCTATCCTCTGCCAGCACAATTAATTTACTTATTAGTGAATCGTAAAATGGCTGTACAGAGTAGCTATTATACACGTAACTATCCACTCTTATTCCTGGACCACCCGGGGAATGATAACCTGTAATTACACCTGGTGATGGTAAAAATCCATTTTTAACATCTTCAGCATTTATTCTGCATTCTATTGCCCATCCACGTCGCTGTATGCTGTCCTGCGTATATTGCAATTTTTCTCCAGCAGCTATTTTTATCTGTTCCTTTACAATATCAACACCAGTTACAAGCTCTGTTACTGGATGCTCTACCTGCAGCCTTGTATTCATTTCCATAAAGTAGAATCTTCCATTTTTGCCAAGCAAAAACTCCATAGTCCCAGCATTTGTGTAATTTACCTGTTTTGCTCCTGTTACAGCCATATCTCCCATTTTTGCTCTTAATTCATCTGTTACTGCTGGAGCTGGAGACTCTTCTACTAATTTCTGATGTCTGCGCTGGACTGTACAGTCTCTCTCTCCAAGATGTATAATATTTCCAAAGTTATCGCCTAATATCTGAAATTCTACATGTTTTGGCTCTTCCAGATACTTTTCAATATATATATCTGAATTTCCAAATGCTGCATTTGCTTCTGCCTGTGCAATCATAAGCAGGCTCACCAGCTTACCATCATTATGGGCTATTCTCATGCCCTTGCCGCCACCTCCAGCAGAAGCTTTTATCATTACAGGATATCCTATTTTCTTTGCCACTTCCACTGCTTCTTCTTTGTCTTTTATAATCCCATCGCTCCCTGGCATAATTGGTAATCCTGCCTTTTTCATAGTCTTTAATGCTTCTGACTTATTGCCCATCAAGCGTATTATTTCCGGCGATGGGCCTATGAACTTTATCTGACATGATTTGCATATCTCAGCAAAATGCGCATTTTCTGCAAGAAATCCATATCCAGGATGTATTGCTTCAACATCTGCTATTTCAGCAGCACTGATTATACTCGGGATATTTAGATAACTATCCTTCGAAGATGCAGGACCTATGCATATTGCCTCGTCTGCATACTGTACATGCAGAGAATCCCCATCTACATCAGAATAAACAGCAACAGTCTTTATACCAAGCTCCTTACACGCCCTTATAATCCTGACAGCTATTTCGCCTCTATTTGCAATGAGTATTTTAGAAAACATATACTTAAAATCCCTATTCTGGTTTTACTAGAAACAAAGTCTGTCCAAACTCTACAGGCTGGCCATTATTAACAAGTATCTTTACTATCCGTCCGTTAACATCAGCCTTTATTTCATTCATCAACTTCATTGCTTCAATTATACATACAACTGTATCTTCAGTCACCTTTGAATCAATATCGACAAATGGGTCTACATCTGGAGCTGGTGCTTTATAAAATGTCCCTACCATTGGAGTTTTAATCTCAACAAGCCCTTCATTTTTCTCTTCAACTTTGCCTATATCTGGTCCAATTGATTCTGCAACTGATATATGCGGTTGTGCTGCTATATGCCTTACTTCAGGTTCTGAGTGCCGCTTAAGCCTGATCTTTGCATCCTCTCTCTCTATTTCAAGTTCTTCTATATCCGCCTCTTGAAATATCGCAATAATTTCCTTTAACTCTTTAATATTCATTATTCGCCTCCTTACCTCTGGATTATATTGTTTCAACCAATATTTGTCAAAATAAAAGGGCTAAACTCTTTCCATATAGTTTCGAGTTCTTGTGTCAATTTTTAGCATATCCCCCTGGTTTATAAAAACAGGAACTTGTATAACAGCCCCTGTCTCAAGAGTTGCAGGCTTAGATCCACCTGAAGCTGTGTCTCCCTTTTTGCTGGGCGATGTGTCGGTAACTTTTAAGTTTACAAAGTTTGGCATTTCCACATTAACAAGTTTGTCTTCACAGTAGATGCCTGTTAACTCGCATTCCTCTTTGAGAAATTCCGCATTCTCGCCTATGATTATCCTGCTTATTGGCATTTGTTCGTATGTATTAAGATCCATAAAATAGTAATCGTCTCCTGAATTATAAATATACTGCAGCTTCTTTTCCTCAATACGAACATCCTCTACGCTCTCTCCAGCTCTGAAGGTCTTATCTGTCACTGCGCCTGTCTTAAAATTTTTAAATTTTGTCCGCACAAACGCTCCGCCCTTACCCGGCTTCACATGCTGAAAATAAATGACAGTAAACAACTCCCCATTCATTTTTATCACATTGCCGTTTTTAATATTATTTATTGATATCATATTCTTCTCCCGTCTAAATCTCTATTATTTCTTTTGATGACTTTGTTATAATTCTATATCCATCTTCTGTTACCAACACCATGTCTTCTATCCTGATGCCGCCCCATCCCGGGATGTATATGCCAGGCTCAATTGTAAAAATCATACATGGCTGTAATACTTCATTACTCCCAGCTGATACAGCAGGAAGCTCGTGTACATCCAATCCAACACCATGACCAGTGCTATGTCCAAAGTATTCGCTATATCCTTTATCAGCTATATAATCACGCGCTGCTTTATCTATACAGGATGCTTTTATTCCCGGTCTTATACTCTGAATAGCAATTTTCTGCGCTTCTAAAACAATGTTGTAGATTTCTTTTTGTTTTACTGTTGCTTTCCCGAAAAATATGGTTCTTGTCATATCTGAGTTATAACCTGAACACACACACCCAAAGTCCAAAAGAACAATGCCATTTTTTAATAAATCCTGCGATGGCGCCCCATGAGGAAGTGATGTTCTCTCTCCTGAAAGCACTATTGTATCAAACCCCACACAAGATGACCATTTTCTTTTTGCTGTGTACTCAATCTCTTCTGCAATATCTACTTCCCTCATACCATGTTTTACAAAACCTGAAATATGTTTAAACACTTCATCACTGATTCTTGTTGCCTTTTCTATTGAAGCGATCTCTTCTCCATATTTAATAGCCCTCAATCTTTCCACTACATTCAATGTTGGCACAAGACGATTCTGTGGTAATGATTTTTTTATCTCTTTATGCTGTTTAAAGGTTATGGAATCTGACTCAAAAGCAATCTCTTCATTTTTATATTTCTTCAATACATCTCGTAACAACAAGTGTAAAGCCCCTTCTCTTTTAATGACTTTTGTATTTTTTGCCTCCTTCTGCGCCTGTTCCATATACCGAAAATCAACAATAAGACAAACCAATGTTGGAGTAATGAGTACCACACCTTCAGAGCCGGTAAAGCCTGTTAAATAAAGACAATTCCGTATGTTTGTAACAATAAAAAATTTGAGTCCTGACTTACCCAACTCCTTTCTTAGCTTTTTAATACGCTCTTTGTACATGTTACTCACGCTCTTTTTCCATCTGCTCTGCCTTTAGCAGCAAATTACCCGCTTCCTCATTCCTGCCCATAAGCCTATATATATATGCAAGATTTTTTAAATAGAACGGCTTTGTCGGATACAATTCTACGGTTTTTTCGAATTCTTTAATGCCTTCTTCTATCATTACACTGTTTCCTTTGCCTCTCATAATAAGAAGTTTTCCCAAAGCAAAGTGATAATGCGGCATATATTTATTGTGCGCTATTGCTTTTCTATAGTAATCTGTTGCTCCATCAAATCTGCCTTCCTGCTCTAATGTTTTCCCCAATAGAGAGTAGTATTGACCATTGGTTTTATCAAACCGAATTGCTGTCTCAAGTTCTTCTTCAGCAAGTCCAAGATTCTTATTGCGTAAATAATCAATTGCTCTGTCCTTATGTATCTCTGCAATTGATGGTCTGACTAAAATAACAGATATTACCCATACAACTAAAACCAAAAACATAGAAAATACTATTTTCATGCCTCTGCATCCCGAAAGCTTTCGGGATGCATCTGTGCCTTTCTTGCTTTTTGTCTTCATGGCCTCTATCATTCCTATAAACAGCCATACATTCATTGATATTCCCGGCACATAGAAACCAAAATCAACCAGACTATGGATCAAAAAAGCACCACATCCCATATACATACCAATACTTAGCGCCTTTGTATACGCAATGCGAAACGTTTTCTGCCAATTCCTAAAAAACATAATCCATACCAATAAAAAACCCAACACACCTAGCGTTCCTATCTCAGTCCAGAGCTGCAGAAAACTATTGTGTGCAAGCTGCACTTCTCTTGCCTGAGGAATCTTGTACTTTGTATAAATACTTCCAAACGTACCTATACCACTGCCAAATGGAAAGTCTCTAACCATACTGGGACATGCTTTCCAGTAATTTAACCTTACTTTAAATGAACCTAACGTGTCATAAACCATATGAGTTTTGTCAATAATTTTCAGGAACATCGCAGAGAATATAATCAGCCCAACTATTACTGATATTGAAACTATATAAAACATCTTCTTATGCCTGAATTTCCTATACATCAAAATCAGAATTGATACTAAGACCAATATTAAAAAAATCCCCCATCCTCCCTTGGAATATGTAAGATAAAGGCATAAAATAACGCTTACTGCTGCCATACTAAGCAACAACTTAGAAAAAGACTTAGAAATAAAAAATAACGCGATAGAAAGAGGCAGGACTAATAAGAGATATCCTGCTAGAGCGTTGGGATAAACAAAAGTTGAAAAAGCATGATTAACACTTAATCTGGAAGAAAAGTCCGGATGAAATTGCATATTCTGCTGAAGAATCCAGCTTCTTGTCTCCTCTAATCCCCAGAAATACTGATATATACCATAGAGAGAAACAATGGTCGTTGCTATTACCAGACATGCTGCGATTATAAAAACCTGCTTCCTTTCCTTAATAGTATTTACAACTAAAAAACACAATAAGATATTTGGAATAATAATATAGGTTTGCTTTAAGCTGGCATTAAGATTAACTGAGTATATACAGGACAAAATAATGAAAAAAGCAAAACTTAATATTGGAATATATAAGGATGTTTTAACCAGACTAAATTTACCCAGCCAGACACACTTGGTAAGCCAAACTGCTAAAATTAGTAAAATAGTAAGCTGACATACAGTATTCGACCAGGGATAGCTTATTCCGGAGACCAATGGCCTAAATAGAACGAGAAATGCCAGAAATCCTGTGCTGAGCCAGAGGGCTATTTCCTCAATTTTATTTCTATTCATTTATAGATTTCAATATTTCCCTTTTATCTTTTCTTATCCTGTCAAGAATTCCGTTAACAAATCCTCCACTATTCTCTGTACTATATTTCTTGGCCAGTTCCACTGCTTCATCAATGGATACGACATCAGGAATATCATCTCTAAAGAGTATCTCATATATAGCCATTTTTATTATGCTTTTATCTATAACTGCTACTCTGCTTATCTCCCAGTGCTCCAGATACTTCTCAAGAAGTTTATCGATTATCTCTCTATTTGCAAGTACTCCTCTAAATAAATCTTCTGCAAAATCTCTTGTATCTGATCCATATTGTTCAACATCAAGACCCGTCGGGTCAAGCTTGATAATATTTTCTATAGCCCGCTTTATATTCTTATCACTAGAAAACTCGGTTCTATATAACAATGTCAGAACAAGTTCCCTTCCTTTTCTCCTACTTCCCATTTACTTTCCTATCTCATCAAACAGATTCACCATTTCAATTGCTGAGAGAGCAGCGTCCCTGCCCTTGTTTCCGGATTTTGTTCCTGCTCTTTCAATTGCCTGCTCCAATGTATCGCAGGTAATTACACCATATATCACAGGCACTCCTGTAGAGAGAGAGACTTGACCTATTCCCTTTGTTACCTGTGAGCTTATATAGTCAAAATGAGGTGTGCCTCCGCGAATCAATGCGCCAATACAAATAACACTGTCATACTTCTTGCTTTTCGCCATCTTATCTGCTGCATACGGAATCTCAAATGATCCAGGCACCCAGGTAATAGCTATCTCTTTATCCTTAGCGCCGTGACGCTTGAGTGTGTCTATGCATGCATCCAGCATCTTTGATGTAATGAACTCATTGAACCTTGATACAACAACACCAAACTTTTTTCCTTCAACAACCAGTTTCCCTTCATACACTTTCATTTTTACCCCTCCCTTTTTTTTATTGTTAAAAACTAACTACATGCAACAAAAACATAAAATCCGAATACCGAAATCCTAAACAAATTTTAAATCCTAATTTTCAAAATTCAAAACATTGTTTTGAACATTTGCATTTTGGTCATTTGATATTGTTTCGTATTTCGTGCTTTGTGCTTCGAATTTAATCCTTTTTGTCATTTTATATATGTCTCAGTATATGCCCCAATTTTTTTTTCTTTGTCTTGAGATATTTTTTATTATACTTCGTTGGCTCAATCTCAATAGAAATCCTCTCTGTAACCTTCAGTCCATAGCCTTGCAATCCAATAATCTTCTTCGGATTATTTGTTAAGAGACGTATAGTTTTCAGTCCTAAATCCGCCAGTATCTGAGCTCCAATTCCATAATCTCTTAAATCCGGATGAAATCCGAGTTCTACATTTGCTTCAACTGTATCTAATCCCTTATCTTGAAGGCTGTACGCACGCAATTTATTTGCAAGGCCAATCCCCCTGCCCTCTTGAGACATATAAAGAAGGACTCCCTCATCTTGCTTTTGGATTTTTGTTAATGATTGAGATAACTGCTCCCCGCAATCACATCTTAAAGATCCTAATATATCTCCTGTTAAGCATTGTGAGTGCACTCTTACAAGCACATTCTTTTTATTTTTAATATCTCCCTTTACAAGTGCGATATGGACTGAGTGATCTATCGTACTCTCATAAGCAATAAGCCTAAATTGCCCATATCTGGTTGGTAGTTTCGTCTCCACAATCCTTCTGATTAATTTCCCAAATTTTCTCTTATATTTAATCAGGTCAGCTATTGTACATATCTTCAAATCGTATTGTCTTGCAAATTTCCTAAGATCAGGAACTCTTGACATGGTTCCGTCTTCATTCATTATTTCGCAAATCACACCGGCGGGATATAATCCAGCCAGCTCTGCTAGGTCCAAAGATGCCTCCGTATGCCCGGCTCTTTCCAACACACCTCCAGCCTTAGCTTTTAAAGGGAAAATATGTCCAGGCCTTGTTAAATCATCCGGCTTTGTCTTGAAGTCTATAAGTCTTTTTATAGTCAATGCTCTATCATGAGCCGATATACCTGTTGTTATGCCTTTTTTTGCATCAACTGATACTGTAAAAGCCGTATCCAGCCGGTCGGAACTATCAGGCACCATAGCGTCAATTTTTAACTCTTTCAGGCGTTTTTCTGTCATAGGAACACAAATTAGGCCCCTGCCATGCTTTGCCATAAAATTAATTCCGTCTGAAGTTATCTTCTCTGCTGCTATAACTAGATCTCCTTCGTTTTCCCTATTCTCATCATCTACTACAATAACAAATTTCCCTTCTTTAATATCCTTTATTACCTGCAGTATTGTATTGAACTTATATTTTTCCATATTTAGGTTATCCCTTTATCTTCTAAAAAATTCATATCTATCTTTTTAGTCTTCTCTTTTATAAGTTTTGCAACATGCTTTCCCAATATATCCACCTCTAAATTAACTACATTCCCTCTTTTCTTATTGCCCAATGTCGTAGTACTGATGGTATGTGGAATAAGTGCGGCTTTGAAACTCCTTTTATAAACTCCAGCAACTGTCAAACTTACCCCATCAATAGCTATGGAACCCTTCTCAACAATATAGGTCATAATCTCATCATTTGTTTCTACTTCAAGAATTCCCCCAGAGCCAAGAACTGTGGATATAATAGTTCCTGTATTATCAATATGTCCCAGAACAAAATGCCCGCTTAATTGATCTCCAACACGTAGAGGTCTCTCAATATTAACTCTGTCTCCCATACGCAATAAATCAAGATTCGTCCTCTGTAAAGTTTCATTAATTACATCCACTGAGAAATCTCTCTTCTCTATTTTTGTAATAGTTAAACAAACCCCATTAACCGCAATACTATCTCCTATGTTTGAGCTCTCTATGCTTTTCGATGCAATGGTAAATTCCCGCGTCTGAGCACTCTTTTTTATTCTAAGAATACTACCTATTTCCTGAATTATTCCTGTAAACATAATATTACCAGTCCGGTATCACCAGTTCGGATATCCTTCTATCATTATATCATCTTTAAACCTTCTGACTCTAACATCTTTTAGGGAAACTGCATTTTTTATCTTACTTACTCCCCTGCTCACAAAAGGAACTAATGCCGTCTTTCCCCCTATTATTTTGGGACAAATAAAAGCATAAATTCTGTCTATTGCTCCATTCTCTATAAATGATGATATCACTCTTGAGCCCCCTTCAACAAGGATGCTTGCAATGCCTTTTTTACCTAATCTAACAAGCAGGTCATAAATATCAACCACTTTATTTTTATCCATTTTGCAACACATTATTTCAATCCCCATTTGTTTCAGTTTTGCTACATTGGAGTTAGGAGCTTTTTCTGTAACTGCAACGATAGTAACTGCTTCTCTAGTATCCAAAATTCTTGATTTTATAGGAATCCTTGCGCTACTGTCCAATATTATCCTTATTGGCATTCTATCTGTAATACCGCCGTGTCTTGGTGTAAGACGAGGATTATCCTTAATAACAGTACCTACTCCAACAAGAACTGCATCAGAGATACTTCTTAACCTGTGCACAAACCTTCTGGATTTATCATTGCTTATCCATTTTGAATCACCTGTTCTTGTGGCAATTTTACCATCAATGCTCATTGCATATTTAACTGTAACAAATGGCAGTTTAGTTGTTATATATTTGATATAAACCTTGTTAAGTTCCTTTGCTTCTTTTTCCATAACTCCGCACACAACCTGAATATTGGCACTTTCTAGTGCTCGCATACCACTGCCTTTTACTAATGGATTCGGATCTATCATCCCCATTACTACTCGGCTCAATCCATTTTTAATAATAGCCGGCACACACGGAGGTGTTTTTTTATTGGTATGCACACATGGTTCCAAATTCACATACAATGTTCCATGCCTTACCTTTTTACCAGCATCTTCAATAGCACAAACCTCTGCATGATTCGCTCCAGCACGCACATGATATCCTCTTCCGGCAATCTGTCCATTTTTAACAATAAGTGCTCCTACCATCGGATTAGGAGATGTATACCCCTCTCCTTTCTTTGCCAAGGCTAAAACCAGTTTCATAAATTTTATATCTTCGTTAATCATTTAATTCCTACAGCTAAACCAAAAAAAATCCCGAACTTCTTCGGGATTAAACTAGCTCAAACTCTATCTTCTTCCATCCAGACTATACTGTCGGCCACGGTCTCTCACCGTATCAATCCTGTCCCTGCACAATTACAGAAACCAGAACTTGCGGGCTTTCTTCAACAACAAAAAGATTTACCGCCGGTAGGGATTCTCACCCTGCCCCGAAGACATGTTTATAATAGCAAATTCAGTTCCTAAATGTCAATCAATTTAAAAATGTGGTAATTTTTTCTTGAGTTATAGCCTGAAAAAGTGTTAAATATAACTGCCTTTAATACTGAAAGGATATGGAAGGGACATGGTCAGAGAGAAAAACTGGAGAAAGATACTACTTGGATTAGGTCTTGATAATAAGGATGGTCATAAGCGGTTTACAAAAGGCTATAATTTCTATCTGGTAGGCGGTTCTGAAGACACGCATAAGACAATGCAGGAAAAATCAATAAAGTTTAATGAACAGCTTAAAAAACGCGGAAAGACTTTAGACGACATAAATAAAAAAGAGTTTTATGAGATTGCTGATAAAATAGGCTTATAGATGCCTGATGACAAGAACAAAAAATCAAAGTTTTGAATAATCGAATAACATTTCGCTATACAAATAACTCTGCAGTTATGATCAGTTGTAAGAGAAATTTCAATAAACATACTATTCGATTACATAACATGTTTAAAAATGCCCCTGAATATGTTCTTGATGCAATACTTAAGATATACACTCGCCTCACAAGAAAAAGCACACGTGCCGCGTGCAGGAAAGTAATAAGGAATTTTATAGCCCAAAACCAGCATAGAATAGTATGCAAATCAAAAACTTGCGGAATCTTGCCAGATCCAGTTGGCAAGGTGTTTAATCTTGGAGAAATTTACAACAACCTAAATAGCGAATATTTCAGCGGTAATCTGGATATTCATATCACGTGGTCACGTAAACCTAATAAACGACTTATGGGAACATGGAAAGATACAGGATCAGAAAAAAATCTTATAAGAATTAATCGGCTTCTCGATACCAAAAAAGTTCCCCCGTACTACATTAACTATTTAGTTTATCACGAAATGCTGCATGAGGTATTTAAACAAAAAATGGTTAATGGCAGGATACAAAGACATCCAAAAGAACTTAGAAAAACTGAAAGGAATTTCCCTTTATATAAAAAAGCATGTGCATGGCAAAAGGACCATCTTTTAAATTTCATAAAACAGATATCAGGAGGTTATATATGGCAATAAAATTTAAATTTTGCGGTGGTGTTGGAACAGTAAGCGGTTCCATGCATTTAGCAACTACCGATAAATCTGCAGTTCTCATAGACTGCGGCCTTTTTCACGGACACAGGGATGAGTATTATGCTGTAAATTCCACGTTCCCTATTAATCCATCGGATCTGGATTGTTGTATAATATCGCATGCCCACATCGATCACTGCGGAAATTTTCCAACACTTGTAAATAAAGGGTTCAGAAAAAAGGCATATTTGACTCCTTCCACAATGGAGCTCTGCCAGTATATGCTGCCGGATAGCGGGCATATTCAGGAGGAAGATATAAAATATGTGAATAAAATAAACCTGCGAAGAGGACGCCCGCCAAGAGAAGCGCTTTACACAAGATATGACGCTGAAAATTCTTTGAGGTATCTTTACGCTCTTGATTATCACAAAAAACAGAGAGTGACAGAGGATATGGAGCTTACATTCTTTGATGCAGGTCATATCCTGGGCTCTTCTATACCGACAGTTGATATTTCTGCTAATGGCAAAATAATACGTATCGCTTACGCTGTAGATCTTGGACGTCCGAATCTGCCGTATATTGGAAATCCGGAAATACCCAAAAATATTGACTATCTTATAATTGAAAGCACGTACGGAGGCCGTAAACATTCTCCTATAGAAGAAACAGAGAAGAAGCTCATGGAAGTTGTGAATAAGACCGTAGCTCGCGGTGGAAAGATTATTGTCCCGTCATTTGCTCTGGAAAGAACTCAGGAGGTTATATATTTCCTATCACGGCTTTTGAGAGAAAGAAAAATAAAAGAGATACCAATATACGTGGACAGCCCGCTCGCTGTGAAGGTAACAAAAGTTTTTGAAAATAACAGGGATTACTTTAGCAAGGAAATTCAGGATATGGACCCTCTTGCAAGTGAGAACATAACATACATAGAGGATGTTGAACAATCAAAGCAATTACATAATAAAAGAGGCCCTATGGTTATTATATCTGCATCCGGCACATGTGAACACGGAAGAATTCTTCACCATCTAAAAAACAATATAGAAAATCCATATAATACCATCGTTATTGTAGGATACATGCCTCAAAATACTCTCGGAAGAAGGATTGTTGAACATGACAGGCCGACTGTCAACATTTTTGGAAGACCGTATGAACTAAAGGCAGAGGTCGTTGTTGTTGATTCTTTTAGCGCACATGCAGACAGTGATTACCTGGTTCAGTATGTTAACGAAACCAGAGATTCTCTCAAGAAGGTGTTCATTGTCCACGGCGACCCTGAGCAATCTGAAAAGTTGAAAGAAAGACTGGTTTCTCTTAATGTTGAAAGCATGATACCGGAAAAGAACGAAACAGTATGCCTTTAGTAATTTGAGGATTTATAAATTTATATGGCTAAGGATCCTATTTGCGGAATGACGGTTAACGAAAAGGACGGCTTACGCATTACACACGCCGGAAACACTTATTTTTTCTGCAGTAAAAACTGCATGAACAAATTTGCAAAAGAAAATAATATTTTAACCTGCGACACGATCTCCTGTGGCAGAGACCAAAAGAACTCTATCTATAAAAACAAAAATTTTATTGTCGTCTTGATCTTACTTTCTGTCGTCTTCCTGTCTTACGTGGTTCCGTTGCTTGAGCCTTTTAGAATTGCGCTGTGGGAATATTTTAAAATTATATGGTGGGCGATATTGTTAGGCTTTTTTCTTGGCGGCATAATAGATCATTATGTTCCCCGGGAATATGTCTCGCACCTCCTTGCGCAACCGAAAAAAAAGACTATTTTTTATTCTGTTTTTCTTGGCTTTCTGATGAGCGCTTGCTCGCACGGCATACTGGCTCTCGCAATACAGCTTCATAAAAAAGGCGCGTCAAATGCTGCGACTGTCGCGTTTTTACTCGCTTCTCCATGGGCAAATGTGGCCGTGACTATAATGCTTATAGGTTTTTTTGGGATAAAAGCACTATATATAGTCTTTTCAGCAATTATAATTGCTATCAATACAGGCTTTATCTTTCAGTTACTTGAGAGAAAAAATATTATTGGAAAAAACATGAATCAACTAGAATACAATAAGGATTTCTCTATAAAAAAAGATATCAAAAACCGGCTTAAAAAATACAGACTATCACGGCAGACCCTGCAAAGTGATATAAAGGGAGTTTATCAAGGAGCGATATCTCTGAGCAATATGGTATTATGGTGGATACTTATAGGCATTGGGATTTCTTCTATCGCGGGAGCATACATACCTTCCCACATTTTCCAGAACTATATGAACGCTTCTATTGGCGGTCTTTTTGTAACATTACTCGTTGCCACTGTTATTGAAGTATGTTCCGAAGGCTCCGCTCCAATGGCTTTTGAGATATTCAAACAAACACATGCTATTGGAAACAGCCTTGTATTTCTTATGGCCGGCGTAGCAACCGACTATACGGAGATAGGTCTTCTATGGCATAATGTTGGCAAAAAAACGGCTCTATGGCTGCCTATCATAACTGTTCCGCAAGTAATTATTTTGGGATGGATAGCAAATATCATTTTCAAATAGCTCTCATAACAAAATAATCTAAGTGTGTCTTGGGTGGTTTGAGATTTACAAATACTGCTTCAGTAGAGCATATACCTGCTCGGCAATAAGCTCATATCCTTTATCAGAGGGATGGATGTGGTCACTCATCATATCAGGTTTACCAAGTATTTTATCGTAGATATCTGGGATAACAAGCGTGCCATGTTTTTTTGCGATTTTCACAAATCTCTTTTTGTAACTTGTACCCATTAAAGATGGCTGGATACCAAGCACTAACCCCAAAGCTCCTTTTTCCTGAATTCTGGTTATAATCAGTTCCAGATTTTCAAAGGTTTTCTCCATAGGAACGGTTTTTCTCAGTGCATCATTGCCGCCAAATTCCACAATAACAATTTTGGGATCCATATCCAGCACATCCCTTTGAAGTCTTCTGATTGCATCTTCGGTTGTATCTCCCCCTACTCCTGCGTTGATTACTGGCAGCCCTAATTTCTTACTGAGTAAAGATGGATAGTCCCATCCTTCCGATGCTCCAAGACCTTCAGTTATACTGTTTCCAAAGCATATGATATTAGTTCCCTCTGGACGGCTGTTTTTAATTTCCCAGTGATTAGTTCTTCCACATCCTGCAGTAAAAGATAATAGAAAAATCAGTTCTATACTTAATAAGGATATCTTTTTTATATTCAACATGTTATTTGATATTATATACTAATTACGCAACATTGCCGAGCTATTTTCCCAACCAACCCAACCAACCCGGTAATGCAAGAAGTTTTATGCAAATTCATACTATCAATCTCTCCTAAGGACTGTAAATTATCAGTCATCTCCTAAATTGTTTATGCTACTTCTCTTCACCTTGTGGATACTGCCGTTCTGTGTATAACTCTTCGAGTTA